>JAZRCD010000252.1:0-14014 GCA_045635425.1 Ructibacterium sp.
GAAACGAACACATCTCACTAAATTTTCTGCGCACTAATATACCGAAAATTGTAGGGGAGGGGCTTGCTCCTCCCGTCGCTTCAAAGAGGAATGACAGTTACGTACACAAAGTACACTCCTTCCATTCCTCATCTTGCGCCAGACAAATTTCATCCAAATTTCTGCGCACTTAATTTGAGGTAAAGGCGGCACGGCTAACAATTTTTAGCAAAAACACAAAAAAGAGCAGAAAAAGTTTAAAAATAGACACAAAGAATAGGGGTTTTGGCTAAATTCAATCGAAAATTAAATTGTTTTCTTGACAAAAACATGCTAAAATGAAAAAAGAATAATTATATAAAATGGAAAGTTGTATCCAAAAAATCGAAAAGCCTCAAAAGAGGTTGCGGGAAGGAGACAGATTTATGAAGAAATTAGCAGGAATTTTGGCATTGGCAATGGTACTTACCATGGTATCGGTACCTGTCTTTGCATCGGGTGAGGTGGAAACCGACCCGGCAAAAATCTCCATGGTAGAGAACTTCGTTATCTTTGAGGACGATTTCTCTGATGACAGCAAGGGGTGGACCTTCAGTGGTCCTGCTACCATTAAAGATGGAAAACTCTATCTGAGAGATGTTGCGAACACCCTGGAAGAAGGTGACGGCGTTGGTAAGCATACCATTTCCGGGTACGAGACTTCCGGCAACTGGTATCTTTACTTTAAGTTAAACGCCGGTAGCGGTGGTATCAGCCAGGGTCGTGCGGACGATATCCTGGGCCTCCAGTTCGGTGGTGGTGCCAACCAGACGGGACGTGTTTATCTGAACCTCCGTCGTGGTGGCGTTATGGTTCCTTGGGAAAGCCAGGTTCCTGCGGCTGCCAAAGAGGTTTCCGACAGCAGCTTTACCGACCGTATCATTTCCGGTTGGTCCACAGACCCCACCTTTGAATACATGCTGGCATTCCATGAGGTGACTCTGTCCGATGGGGAGACCTATCCTGACTGCTTTGATATTTGGCGTCGGACCATTGACGACGAAGGCAATCCCACCAGTGAATGGGAAAAGGCAAACAACAAGCGCGAAACCTACTGGCACAAGGATGGTAGCAACAAGGGTATCTATCTTTACAGTATTGCGGCAAAGAATGCGGAATCTACTGCAACTGTGGATGATGTAAGACTTTATCAGGGTGCATATGCATCTTTAAGTCAGCCGGTGGTGGAGAACGGCATGGTAATCACCGACGGAATCTATGCGTATGGTTACGAGGGTATCGGTCCCAAGCGTCGGTTGACCAGAATTACCGCGGTGTATGATAAGAAGTACGGCTATACCAAGGATATTGCGGTGAACTCTTACGTGGCAACCGGTGGTGCTTGGTTGAACAGCCTGAGCCAGGCTCTTCCCATGGACGAAGAAACCGAGACTGCGGCAACCATGATGTGGGATAACTTAGAAACAGGTATTCCTCTTACGGCGGCAAAAGACACCATCGTTCGGAATACTGCAGATGAGAAATATACCGAAGAAGTGCCTGCCTTTGTGGATTACAAGGTGAACTTCAACGAGGTAACCTTAAGCGGTTATGTTGGCATGGGCGAAAAGTACGTTACCGCCAGCCTGACCCAAAAGAGCACCGGAGACCTGGCGGCTATCGTACAGGTTAAGGGCAACAACGCCGGCAAGTTAGAAACCAAACTGGCGGTTGATCCGGCAAACTGGCCCAGCGGTGAATACACCCTCCGTCTAGAAAAGGAAAATGCGGTGGCAGAGTCCTTTGATGTTCAGCTTTACACCAACGACGTATTGGGTGGCGGTGTTACCGATGAGGAAGCCATGGAAGACTTCCTTCTGAACTACACCAACGAGGAAATTCAGGCTCGTACCCAAGAGGACGGCTTTGCAGAAGATGTATTCGAGGAGTATCAGGTATTGGCAGGCGAGAATGCCGGTGCCGCCGATCTGTATGCTTTCCGTGAATACTTAGACCCTGCCGTTGATACCACCATTGCCCGTCGGGAGTGCCTGAAGGCGCTGAACGCGGAACTGGGTGCAGATATCGTGGCATGGGGTAATGTAAGAGATTTGATTACCGTGACCTATAAGGATACCTTGAATCTGGATGAAGAAGACATGAACAAGATTCGGACCATTACCGACCAGAAGGCTTTGTTCACTTCCCTGATGGCTCCTTATGAGAGCGTTATGGACATAAAGGCAGATCTGATGGAAAGTGTGGGCAGAATATTAACCGCGCAGAACAACACAGGTTCTTCCAATAGCGGGCCTGTAGGTGGTGGCTCCTATGGTGGCGGCTCCTATGGTGGTGGCTCCTATGGTGGCGGTGCAGTCGGCGGTGGTTCCGGCGGCGGTGGTGTAGTAGGCGGAAGTTCTTCTAACACCGTAAAGGGAACCGCTGTTGGCGGTGATGCGGATGCAGGAAAGGTAACCCCTGCAAAGCCCATCCAGAAGGATGAACCGGTGGTAAATGTGGCTTCCTTCAACGACCTGAGTTCTGTTTCCTGGGCAAAGGAGAGCATCACGGAACTGCAGAAGTTAGGTGTAGTAAGTGGTGACGGAAGCGGAAACTTCTATCCTGACAATGCCGTAACCAGAGAAGAATTTTTGAAGATGGCAATGCAGGCCGCAGGCATCGAGATGCAGGCAGGCGATGTGACATTTGCCGACGTGGAGAAAGATGCATGGTATTATGACTATGTTGCAACCGCATACGGATTGGGCATCGTAAATGGTATGGACGAAAGCACCTTCGGTATCGGTGAAGAAATCACCCGTGCCGATATGGCGGTTATCTTAAAGAGAGTGATGGATGCAAAGGGAATTAAGATTCTGGCATCCGAACAAGCCTTTGTTTTTGACGATTTTGATACTATTCCTAAGTATGCAAGAGAAAGCATCACCCTCCTTTGTCAGGCAGGTTTGATGAATGGTGTTGGCGACAATCGTTACGACGCAGAAGCGCAAGCAACCCGTGCAGAATCAGCGGTTGCAATTTATCGGATTTACAATTACATGGCTGAAAGGAGATAAGGAGTATGACAAGGATGAATCAAAGATGGATTAGTTTCATTACTGTCCTTGCCATCCTGAGCACCTTGCTTTGCGGATTTGGCATGACTGCCTCCGCAGAGGAAGTTACCCTGATGGCAGAAGTTCCTGAAGTAAACAAGATTACCCTTGTGGAAGAGGATTTCCTATTCCACCTGGGTATTATCCGAACCCGGTTCCCGGAGGATCGTGAAAGCTATATGGCCAAGGAGACCACCCGTGGCGGTATGGCACAGATGATGTCCCGGGTGGCAGGCTTGACCCCCTACACCGGCGACGAGATGTATTTCAACGATGTTCCTGCAGGCCATACCTATGCCAAGGAAATCAACGCCATGGCCATTGCGGGCATCTTAAAGGGTGACGGCAACGGAAGCTTCCGCCCCGACGACCCCATCACGGCAGATGAAATGGCAACCGTATGTTCCATCATTCTGGGCTACAAGATTGTGGGCGACAATGAGACCTATCCCGTAGTGGCAAACCGCATCGGCCTTTACGATGGTGTGGAGATTAGCGGAAACCTTACCATCGGCCAGTTCTACCGGATGCTTCTGAACACTTTTGACACCGAAATGATGGAACAGACCACCTTCGGTGATGAGACCAAGTTTACGGTCATCAATGGCTACACCGCATTGGAGCGGTACCATGGTCTGGTAAAACAGAGAGGTATTGTAAATGGTGTTCACGGAACCCGTCTTTCCGATGTGGATATTAATTTAGGCGAAAATCACATTCTGATTGACGGCAATGCCTACTACTGGGATGATACCCAAGGTCTTTTGGGTAAGGCGGTTGTTTACTATAGCCAAAGAGACAAGGTACAGGGAGGCCTTAAGCAACAGATTGAGTTCCTGTACGTTGACCCCGAGCAAAACAGCGCCATCACCATGAAGGGTGAAGACGTAGTTGGCTTTGAAGGTCGATACTTCAAGTTCTATAACGAAAGCAAAGAAAAGAAGGTACAGATGGCAGGGGCACCCGACGTGGTTGCCAATGGCGTGGCCTTCCCCGAATACAAGCCGGAAGACTTAAAGCCCGATTGCGGTAATGTTACCTTATTGGATAACAACAAGGACGGCAAGTACGACGTGGTATTCATCGAGGATTACACCTTCATGATGATTTCCAGCGTGGATCAGGAAAATGGTGTTCTTCACGGCAAGTATCCGGCAGGTGTGTCGGTTGGTTCCAAGGATCAAGAGGAAGTATACACCGTATTCATGGAAGACGGTATCGATGGTGAGCTGGGCTTCCTGCTCCCCGGTGACGTGGTTGCGGTACAGAGCAGTAAGAACAAGACCGGTCCTCTGCAGATTACCGTAACTTACCTGGGTGAGGGTACTCCCGGAATCTTAGAGGGTGTCTACAAAGATACCTACACCATCAGCGGTGTTCCTTATCAAATGACCGATGCCACCACGTTGGATGATGACGACTACGTTCTCGGACAGAACGTGTCGGTATATACCCATAACGGCTACCTTGCGGCAATGATTCATGCTAAGAACGACAATTACAAGTTTGGTTATTTGGTAGATGCCAAGGTGAACGAAAAGGGCTTTGGCGGTACCTTGTCCGTTCGTATTGTGAATCAGCAACGGGAAATGTTGGAACTGACCGCTCCCAAGAAGTTCATGCTGGATGAGAGCGAGTTCAACGATGCAAAGCGTGCTCTGGCACACATTCAGTCTGCGGCAGACAAGCGGATTTACGCTCCCAATATGCAGAAGGCTATGGACGGAAACATTTCTGCCAACTACTCTTATTTCTCGGATAGTTCCGGCAATGGCGGTTTGTCCGCAATGCGGGAAGGTGAAGCCAACTTCCCTAAGGCTCAGCCGGTGCGTTATCGTATTAACGATGCGGGTGAGTTGACCCATCTGGATACCCTGATTAAGGGTGCAAATGAAACCGAGTATTCTCTCATTCCTTTCCAGCAAGACGGCGGAACCGAGTATGCAGAGATTGAAGCCGGATGGTATAATTACTATGACCGAAGCTTCTACGAATCGGTAAACAGAAACCTGGTTGTTACCATGCTTAACTTTAACAACATGATTATGCCTCCCTATGACAGAAGAGACGAGGTAGAGTGGTACGGAACCGGAAACTTAGGTTCGGATATTCCTTACATTCTGGAGCCTTACACCGTTGGAAAGTATCGGAGAGCGCGGTACATTCTGGTATATCAACTGGCAACCAAGGCCATTGAAACCGAGTCAGACTTCTTGGTTTTGGGCGAGGTAGAGCGCGTTCTGGATGAGGACGGAATGGTAGTTCGTCAGGCAACCATTTATAGCCGCAGCGGTGCAACTACCTATAAGATATCCGAAGAGATTCCCGATTCTGACTTGGTAGTAGGTAATGTTGTTCGAATCACTTTGGACAGTGACAAGCAGGTGGTAGGTATGGAAGTTCCCTATGCCATCACAAGCGGAGACCCCGGTGAGAGCAGCAGAGTGGTCGGTAAGGGTTATAACTACGCATCCGGCCCCAGAACCCAGATGATTTACGGTACTTTGGTGGATTACAGCGATGAACTCTTCACCCACACAACCTCGGTGGCAGACGAGATGTACAACATGAAGTATCTTAGAAACTATGTGCTGAGTGATGCCAAGATTTATCGTTATTCCAACAGAACCGGTGATGCAAAGATCGAAATGATTGGCCCGTCCGAGGTGGTTACCTACGAAATGGATCGGGAAAGCACCCAGAGAGCCATCATGGTTACTTACAGCGGTCAGTTGAGAATGATTTATATTATTGATAGAGTATAGGAGGGAGAACCATGAAAAGATTTTTAACAGTTCTTTTAACAGTTTGTTTGATTTTGACCTTGGTAGCGCCCTTCTCCGTTTCTGCGGCAGAAAGTTACTGGTACGATGACGCTGCTGTTACCGAGCAAATGGGTTCCATCACCCGGAAAAACGGCGTTGCACAATTTTCCTGTAACGTGCCTTACGAGGACGGCGGTAACCTTATTCTTTCCAAAACTATTTCTGCACCCAACAAGGCAGTAGACGTTAGTTTTAAAATGCGAATCGAAGGTAGCTGGACCACCCGTGAGATGATAAGCATTACCTCCGGCGGGCACCGTGCTTACTTCGGTTTCCGTAGTAACGGTGTCTACCTCCAGACCAAGGCCGGCGGTCAGATGATTAACTGTAACGTAGCAAATGCTTGGAACACCTATCGGATTCGATTCGAGAGCGACGGCCTTTTTGACCTTTACTTCAATGGTCGTCCCGTTGCCAAGGATGTTCCCCTTCCCACCAATGGTTCCGCCGCAGCTGTTGTTTTCAGTACCTACGGCGGTAACGGCGGAAGCATGAGCCGATTCAGCGTATCAGATTTGAAAATCCACGAGGTAGCCGGTAGTGCGGCGGCAACCTACACCGGTGACCCGCCCTCTTGGACCACCCCTCCCGCTCCTTGGGAATACGAATTCACTGCGGACGAGGATTTGAGTGAGTGGAGACTGGGTTACGATACCATGTGGATTGACACCGAACAGGGTTATCTGGCGGCAGACCATCTGGATGGATTTAACTCCAATGCAGCATTCCACCGCCTGACCTTTGCGGATGAGTTTATCCTGGAGCATCGGGTAAGATTCGAAAACTTTGGTGACCGACTTTACTACAAGGTTCACTTCCCCGGCGGTGTCTTCCACCTCCATATGCGTGAGGTAAGATTCCACACCGAATACTTTACCGGTGACACCATTCCCCCCGGATTCCTGGTGGACGGAGAATGGCACGATATGAAGTTCGAGTCCCATCAAAATATGAAGTATGTGAAGGTTTACCTTGATGGTCAGCTTGTGGCAGACCTGCCCACCGAACCTTCCACCCGTGCATATTACCACGTACAGATTGGTGCCCAGAGTACGGCAGAAGCCGGCTGTGTGGCACAGATGGATTGGATTAAGTACACTCCCGTATGGAATGGTAACGCCTCTTTGGCAATGCCCATCTTCGGAGATGAGTACTTAGAGGGCGAGCCCATCAATCTGGCGGCTTACGTAAAAGATGGCGTAGACGCTGAAAAGGTTGAGTATAAGTTAAATGGTGTGGTGGTTGCCACCGGCACCAAGGAGAATGACTATAGCGCGGTGCTCAGCGGTATCCCTGCAGGACATTACAATATGACCGTTGCCTGCGAGGGAACCGAGAGTGCCCCCACCGAATTTGATGTGGCACCTGCAAGAAAGAATGCCCTGAACCTCGCTTGGGCAGAGGCAGGAAAAATCAATGCAAGCATTTCTCACTACGATGAACTTTCCAATGTGGCATCGGTAGAATATCAGGTAAATGGTATTCCGGCAGGTTCGTCAGGGGAGGCACCCTTTGCGGTGACTCTGCCTGCAAGCGCCACTGAAGCAAGTTCCGTGGTTGCCATCTGCAAGGCTGACAATGGCGTGGTTCTGGAAAAGTTTGCGAAAACCATTTCTCCTGACCTATCCCAAGGCAATACCACCAACTACTCCAACGAGATTTCTTACCGGACAGAGGGTAGCGGCAGTGCGGCAGTTGATGTTTCCAACGGACTCCATCAACTGAAGTTAAGCCACTCTGCAGATGCCTTGACCTACCTGACCGATGGTGGCGAAAAGAGCATTCCCTCCGGCAATGGTCGGTACACCATCTTGACCGATGGTCCTTTTGCGGATTTGTATTATCAAGGCAAGCTTGCGGCATCTTTCCGTATGCCTATGACCAATCAGGTGACCAAGGCGGTGACCGAGAATGGTATGAGCGTGAAGGACTTCTCGGTAACCATTCCCGACAATCGTCAGAACTACGTGGTAGCAAAGAATGTTACCGGCAAGAACGTATATCAGGTTCCCGGTCTCAACGATAACTATTATTATAATGTAGAGTTTATGGCAAGCCCCGAAGATAGCGCAAAGTTCTCGGTCAACGACACCATCTTCCGTAGCGAATTTGAGTTAAAGAATGGTAAAATCTACGCTACCTCCGGCAACGCATTGGATTCCGAACCTTTGGAAATGGAACTTTGCGATATGGTAGAGGGCGAAACACACTATCGCGTATCTGCGGCATTGGGTATGGTTTCCGTCTTTGCAAACGGAAAGTTCCTTACCTCCTTCCGTGGTACCCGTGCAGTAGGCGAGGCAGTAATGGGTGTGGATGTAACCGCAGGAGACGGACTCTCCCACCTGAACCTGAACGACTACACCGACATTTTCATCTACGAGGATGACTTTACCGATTCCGGCCTTTCTGCCACCAAGGATTACTGGTATACATATGCAGGAGTGACCAACTACTTTGATTCCACCAATCAGGAACTGGTGCTCATTGCCGATGGCAAGAAAGAAGCCACTTCCGAAATTAGTGCTTATGTAAGAGAGTCGGTAACCTCTGCCGATGTGACCGTCAAGGGCATCGGGGAAGATTCCGGTTTCTGGATGCTGGCATCCCGAAGCGGATACACCCAGACCTGGACCAAGGCAGGCTACAACTTCAAGACCAAGTCTTGGGAAATCGAGGATCGTTACGAGAAGGAAAGCACCATCACCAATGTTTCGGTGCCCGGGGAATTGAAGGTCGGCGAGACCGTTCATCTGGAACTGAAGATTGTAAACAATATGAACAACGACAGAGATTCCGGTAGAACCGCAACCCTCTATGTAAACGGCGTTCCTATGGTTACCAGAGACATCTTTGGTGCCGGCGGTAAGGTTGGCTTTATGGCAAGCGATTGTACTGCAGGTGTGAAGAACTTCAAGTTCCGTGGCGACAGTAAGCCTATCCTGGATAACCGTGAAGTGGAACGTGCGGATACTCCAAATGGTACCTTCGGTGGTACCACCGGCGCATTCCGAACCGGAGACAGAATCACTGTGGCGCAGCAGGGTTTGATGGCATACACCGATGACTATGGTAAGAGTTGGGTTCGAACAGCGGCTGATTCTTCCAAAAAGTACAACGTGCATATGCTCCGCCTGAATAGTGGTGAGGTAATCTCTCTGTATATGAACGAGGGTGTTCACGCTTGGGGCAAGAATCACTACAACAAGGGTGGCGCACAGGTTTACCAGTTACAGTTCTGGCTTTCCGAGGATGATGGTAACACATGGCAACCCAAAGGCTACCTCTTGGGTCCGGAACCTGAACTTGGTCAACGTCTCAGTGGTAATACCGTAGCGGCACTTTCTCAGGCACCCGATGGCCCCAATGGGGAACCGGGACGTATCTTCATGGTAGGTGATTACGCAGAAGATACCAGTGAGAACACCGGTCACACTTATATTTTCTATAGTGATGATAAGGGTGAAACCTGGACCTTGGCAAAGGTAATCACCTATGAGGATAACAACTTCGGTTGTATGGCGGAGCAACAGATGGTTGCTACCAAGGAATGGGTTCGTTGTTACTACCGTAACGACAGAGGTATGATTCGGTACTTCCAGTCCAACGACAATGGTGAAACCTGGGATCTGGAAAGCAAACCTACCCCCTTCTTTGCGGCGCTGAACTGTAATGGCTTTGAAGTGGTAAGAACCTACGACGAGAATGGCGAAATGCACGAAGACCTTTACGCCTTCTGGTCCGGCGATAGCCAGAACCTGGGCGAACGGTTCCAGTTCCCCAGAACCAACTATCGTTTGGCAAAGAGCTCCGACTATGGCGAGACCTGGGAGTTCGTTGGTATGCTCCACGAGAACAGCTTCCGGAAATACCATCAGGTTAATATGAGCATGAACGCCTGGGATGGTTGGGCAATGTACAACTCTTCCAGTGATAAGAATGTAGACGGTTCCGGCGGTGGTCTTTCCCGTGGCGGTATGCTTCCTCTTGATAAGCAGGTGACAACCATGCGTGACCAGAGACTTCGTCCCCAGTGGATGGGTAAGGTCAGCGAGGTTGCGGCACTCCGCTCCAATCAGGTAAGCAGATTGCTTCTGTTAGATCCGGTAAGCGGTTGGGCTCTCATGAATGATATGAGAATGCCGGGTGTTGCCATCGAAAACGGTATTGCAGTAGACTATGCGGCGGCATTTGTTGGTGCCAAGGCAGAAGTGGCAGACGGCAAGGCGGTTCTGAAAGCCGGAGAATCGGCAGAAGAATTTGATCTCATCGAAAGCAACGGCAAGTGGTACGTTCCTGCCGATGAGTTCGCAAAGCGGTACAACTTCTATCACAATACCTATGACGGCATCATCTCCATCAGTCCTTACGACACATTTAGTTGGCGGGGACAGGAGTCGGTAGCCAATGCACTGAGATTGTTCTAAACAAAAAGTGGTGTCCTGGGGACACCACTTTTTTGTTTAGGACAGTCGTGCTTGAAATTTGGCGATCTTGCTTCGTAGCATCAGCTCGGCAAGACAATCACATACACAAAGTATCGTTCTGCCTTGCCGAACCTCGCTCCAAAGCAATCTCATCCAAATTTCTGCGCACTACCGAGTTCTAAAGATATCCGAATCGTCGACGAGGAATGACAGTTACGTACAAGGAGTACGCGCCCTCCCAAGAAAGACTTGGCACAAACCAATCTCACTAAATTTTCTGCGCACTAATATACCGAAAATTGTAGGGGTTCTCGCGTGAGCAAATATGCCGGTGGCATATTTGTAGCGGAAAATGAGGTGCGACAGCACCGGCTTTTAAGAAACGCAGAGCGTTTCTACCTAAATCCTTGGCTTGCTCCTCCCGTTTAAATCTTTTCCACATACTACGCTCGGCGATGAATGAAACGTCACGTTATCAATAAACAACATTTTGCAACAGTATGCGGCTCCGTAGAATATGGTAAATCTTTATCTCAAATTACGCTCGGCAATGAATGAAACGTCACGTTTCTTTCTTTTTTGTAACATTCGTTGAAAGCTATAAAAATCTATGATATAATGCAAACGGCGAAGTATTGCCCTATCACCCAAAAGAAAGGCAAAGGTCGATTGTATGATACTTAATAAGTGTTTGCAATTTTTCAAAAGATTCTATTTTATCCTGATCCCCATAGGGATTACGATATTTTCCTTCTTATTCTGTCATCCTTACTACGATATCGGCAAGGACGACATGGTTCTTTCCAACATGGTAAACAGCGCTCAGACCAATGCGCACAGTGAGTATCTGGTGTTTATCTCCATCTATCTGGGTTACTTCATGCGTGCCTTTGCGCTGTTGTTCCCATCCCTGAACGTGTATGAGATTACCTTGGTAGCGGCATTTACTGCGGCTTTTGTGGCATTCTTCTATAACACCCGCCAGATGAACAACAAACTGCTATCCGCCACCATCTTATCGGCATTGCAGATTACCCTTCTGTTTGGTATTACCTTCACCATCGTTGCCTTTATCTGTGCGGCGGCAGGTGTCTTGTTGATTCTGGAAAACGTGGAGCGGTTCAACAAAAAGTCAATCAAGTATTTTATTCTCGGCTTTTTGTTCATCTTTGTTGGTTTGGGCTATCGACGGGGCAGTCTGGCAACCTGTGTCTTTTTGCTTTTTGTCCCGACCCTCTTCTTCGCAGGCATCAAAAAGAGAAATTCATGGGCGGTGGTACTGGCGGTGGTGGTTCTCTTCTTCGGAACCCATCAGTTTCTGAAAACCTCCCAGAATTTCTATAACCAGGTGGTAATGGGCGAGGAGTACATTACCTTCAACCACTATCGTGGTATTGCCTCTGATGGCGGTGAACTGAACTACGAAGAACATAAGGATTATTACGACGCCAACGGAATCACCGAGACCGATGTAAAGATGTACAAGGGTTTCCGCTTCAACGACAAAACCATGTTCCCTGTGGAAAAGGTTAAGGCGTTGGCAGAGAGCCTTTCCGACGAGAACAAATACCTCTATGATTGGAACAAACTACTCGAAGAGATTTTCAAAAGTGAATTCCTGTGTCTTTTCCTGTATGTAAGTGCGTTCTGCCTGGTCTTCACCAAGAAAAACCGCCTGGAAGTCTTGGGAAATATTTTGGCGGTTCTGGTGGCGGTGGGATTCCTTCACTTCCGACGTCGAGGCATCGGTCGGGTTATCAATCCCATTATCTTCATCGGATTCATTCAGGTTCTTTACCGATTCCTGCGCCAGGAGATTCCCCTGCTCAAAAACAAAGTGGTAGTGATTCTGCGCTACGGCGTTGTCATCGCCATATTCATTTACGCTATTTTCCTTCCCATGCGTGACCATCGGAACGGCTACTATTGGTTCTTGGAACGGGAAGAGGCAAAAACCGCAAAGATTGTCAATCATGTTCGGGCAGATAAGGACTACAAATATGTGTCCTTTGTTCCGTTCTCCTCCATGCGGAATATCTATTTCACTCGTCAGGAACCCGTGGCGGAAAACCTGATTACCAATGTGTATGTTGGTTGGATGGTCTATACCCCCTATTGGTATGACCTGCTGGAAATCCACGGCATTGACGAATATAAGGATAACCTCTATCGCTCCTTGATTGACTATCGTATCAAGGTTCTTTGCAACAGCAGTGCCACCATGGAATGTCTGGAAAAAGCCATCGAAGAAACCTACGGCATCCATGTACAACGAAGACTGGGCATGGTTCGTGACAAACGACAAATCTACCAGATGTGGGAGTTGCAATTGGAAAAATAATCAAAAAACCTTCCCTGACAGCAGGGGAGGTTTTTGTTTCGAGATGTACCAACCGCCTTGGCTTTTTTTCTTCTTGACAGTTGTGGGGAAATGTGCTATTGTGTGTATATGCTTGGAGGTGTGTTGATTTGTTTGCAGCAGAACGACAAGAATTGATTTATGAAATGATACAAACTAAGGGTGCGGTAAACATCCTGAACCTGGCAAAAGTTTTAGGTGTCTCGGCAGAGACCATCCGTCGTGACCTTCTTGCTATGGAGGGTCAGGGGAAGTTGCTTCGGGTTCATGGGGGTGCCGTTGCCAAACGGGATATGAAGCCTTTTTATGATTTGAAGGCAAGAAACAAGGAATATCATCGCCAGAAACAGGACTTGGCGGCAAGAGCCATGGAGTTTGTGAAGGATGGAGACATTATTGCCATTGACAGCGGAAGTACCGCTATGGTTTTTGCAGAAACACTCCTGATGAAGAATCTTCGGGTAACGGTGATTACCCATTCCATGGATGTTTTTCATATTCTGTGCAGATCAAATCAGGTGAAGTTGATCCTGATTGGCGGATACTACATGCCCGAGGAAAAAACCTTCTACGGAGAGATGGCGCTCGATTCTCTGAGTCGGGTTCATGTCCAGAAAGTTTTTCTTTGTCCCTCGGGAATCTCCTATACAAGCGGCATCTGGGACTACCAGAGCGAACTGGTACAAATCCAGAAACAGTTGATTCGGAACGCAGATGAGGTTTATGTTCTGGCGGACAGCAGTAAGTTCGAAAAGAAGGCATTCCTGAAACTGGAAGAAATGAGCACCAAGTATCGGTATATCACCGACAGCGGTCTGTCGGAAGAACTTTTGTCTCTTTATCAGGAAAAGGGATATAAAGTGTATATGGGAAGTCGTGAAGAGTAAAAAAACACCGCATATGCGGTGTTTTTTTGTGGGTGGAGCGTCACGCAATCAACCAATATCTTTTTGCAACAGCATGTGGCTCCGTAGACTGTGGTAAATCCTTATATCATATGAAGTCCGGCAATGAGTGGACCGTCACGCTCCCTCACGGTATTGTTTTGGGGTTAGGCCGGTATGCTTTTTAAAGATCGCATAGAAGGACTTCATATCCGAGAATCCGCATTCGGCGGCAATATCGGTAATATTATTCTGGGTGGTAGCAAGGAGCCGACAAGCCTCCTTGGTGCGGATTTCAGTAAGAAAACTCCGGATGGACTGCCCTGTTTCCTGCTTGAAAATCTTGGACAGATAATTCTTGCTGAAGAACATCCGTGATGCAATCTCGTCCACCTTGATTTTCATGTTATAGTTCTCTTCAATATACTTCATCACCGATTGCACC
>JAZRCD010000253.1:0-6308 GCA_045635425.1 Ructibacterium sp.
ACCTGACCTTAAAAGACGATACTGAACTTGGTACCGGTAAGCAGTTTGCTTCCTATGACGAGGCAGTATTGGGATACAATAATGGTGCGGTTGGCCTTCACGCTCCCATTAAGGTTCGTGTAACCGGCATGGTGAATGGTGAAGAAAAGACCGGCATGATTGATGCAACTGTGGGACGTGTGATCTTCAACTCCAAGATTCCTCAGGATCTGGGCTTTGTGGACAGAACCAATCCCGAACACGCGCTGGATCTGGAAATCGGTGACAATGTTCTGAAAAAGCCGGCAGTCAAAGAAGAAATCAATGACAATGTAGAACCCGGTGTTGACAAGAAGTTGCTTGGTAAGATTATCAATGCAAGCATTAAGATTCATGGCATCACTGAAACCGCAACCTTGCTGGATGATGTAAAGGCAATGGGTTACAAGTACTCCACCATCGGTGCAATCACCGTTTGTGTGGATGATATGCAGGTGCCTGAAGCTAAGAAACAGTTCCTGGCAGAGGCAGAAGAGAAGATTGATCAGGTTGTACGGAAGTACCGTCGTGGTCTCCTTACCGATGAGGAACGTTATCGCCATGTTATCAGCATCTGGTCCGAGACTTCCAACAAGGTAACCGATGCCCTGATGGCAAACCTGAAACAGCTCAATCCTATTTACATGATGGCTAACTCCGGAGCCCGTGGTAGCGTAAACCAGATTCGTCAGCTGGCTGCAATGCGTGGTCTGATGGCGGATACCTCCGGTCGTACCATTGAGATTCCCATTCGTTCCAACTTCCGTGAGGGCCTGACCGTCCTGGAGTACTTCATTTCCACCCACGGTGCCAGAAAGGGTCTTACCGATACCGCGCTTCGTACGGCGGACTCCGGTTACTTGACTCGTCGTCTGGTAGACGTATCTCAGGAAGTGATTGTAAGAGAAGAAGACTGTGGAACTCGTGACGGTATTATTGTTTGTGATATTCGTGACGGTAACGAAATTATCGAGCCTTTGATCGATCGTCTGGAAGGCAGAACGGTAACAGAAGATATCGTGAACCCCAAGACCGGCGAATTGATCGTAGCCGAGAACGAAATGATTACCATGGATCAGGCAAAGCGTATTGTGGATGCAGGTATCCAGGAAGTGAAGATTCGTTCCGTTGTGAAGTGTCGTAGTAAGGTGGGTGTCTGTGCAAAATGTTACGGACATAATCTGGCAGCCGGCAGACCTGTTGATGTGGGTGAGACCGTTGGTATCATCGCAGCACAGTCCATCGGTGAGCCCGGTACCCAGTTGACCATGAGAACCTTCCACGCCGGCGGTGTCGCAGGTGATGATATTACTCAGGGTCTCCCCCGTGTGGAGGAATTGTTTGAAGCAAGAAGACCTAAGGGTGTTGCGATTATCTCCGAACTTGCAGGTGTGGTACGAATTGCCGAGACCAACAACAAGCGTGAGGTTACAGTAACCAACCCCGAAAACGGTGAGACAGCAACTTATCTGATTCCCTTCGGTTCCAGAATTAAGGTTCGGGACGAGCAGGTGATCGAAAAGGGTGAGCCTTTGACCGAAGGTTCCATCAATCCTCACGATATTTTGGATGTTCTTGGTTCTACCGCAGTACAGAACTACTTCATTCAGGAAGTACAGCGTGTATATCGTCTCCAGGGTGTTGATATCAACGATAAGCATATTGAGGTTATCGTTCGTCAGATGATGCACAAGGTGAAGATTGAGGAAGCCGGCGATACCGGATTGCTCACCGGCTCCTTGGTGAGCGTCTTTGAGGTTGAAGATATCAACGAACAGATGATTGCAGAAGGAAAGCGTCCTGCAGAATACTCTGATGTATTGATGGGTATTACCAAGGCAGCTCTGGCTACCGATTCTTTCCTGTCTGCCGCATCCTTCCAGGAGACCACCAGAGTTCTTACCGATGCAGCAATCAAGGGTAAGAAGGATCCGCTGGTCGGCCTGAAAGAAAACGTTATTATCGGTAAACTGGTTCCCGCCGGAACCGGTATGGCACGATATAACAATATCGAGGTTTATCCTTCCTACAATGCAGTTGCAGGCGAAGAAACCGAAGCAGCCGAATAATGTAAATAAGAAAACCCCTCTCGTTTGAGAGGGGTTTTGCGTGTGGATTTGAGCATTTGATTTTAATATACACTAAGCGCAATTTTTTCTTTAAATATAGAAGAATCTTTATTACACATATATGTTAGAGCATAGGTTTCGACCCAAATTTGACTTTCTTCATCAGTGAGGATAATAAGTTCATCTGTATCTGTTTTAAAAGAAATGGCTTTATCGTTGAGTACATATTCGTATATCATATTAATAATGCCATCCGAGACATATCCTCCGAAATTTTGCGTAGAATCATACATGTATGAAGCGGTTTTACTGCGATTGTAAATATGAGTGTCATAATTTTGTGAATCATCTTCATCTATATATAAATTATTAATGCTGGAGTCATCAACATATACAGCAAAACCATACTGTCCGTCCGTAAATTCTACACAGGAAGGTATCATTCGATATTTTTCATCAAAGGAGAAACTATTCAGTAGCGCATTTTCCTGATAAGGGAGAACGGAGGAATAATGGGATTTTCCTCTCATTGCATATGGGAAAACAGCAAATTGATTTTTGTTTGCTAGAAATCTGTAGTATAATACCGGACATCTTTCTGTAATGGAATTGTGGATTAAATCTATATCATTAGGGGACGAATGAACAAAGTCGCAGGTAGAGAATATTAATGCAGAAGCAAAATCTTCGTTTTCTAAACATTTTTTGTATTTTTCTGTTTGTGCTTTTTCATATGGTGTCATTGCTGTTGTAGTTTGTTCGTAATTCGTGGTATCTTCAACAGAAGAATTTGTATTCCATATCACGACTGCCCCAATAATTAGGGCGAGAACAATAGTTGTGATGGTTATAATTATTTTTTTTATAGAGCCTTTCGATTTGTTCATTTCAGATAGAACCAAATCTTTTTCATCAGTTTGTGTAGCAGGTTCATCCACTGATGAAATTGTTTCCGGATGTATTAAAATATATTTGTTCTCAGCATCCGTTTTATTGATATCCAGTTTACTACCACAGATTTTGCAATGTATTGAATCTGCAGTATTCTCTGTTTTGCATTTTTGACAAATAATCATAAGCTACCTCCTAAAAATACGAATTGTCTTAATTTTACTCCAGGTGTAACTTTTTGTCAATAACCGTCTGCTTATGATAGCATATGTATATGGGGTGGTCGAATAATGTCAATAAGAAAACCCCTCTCGTTTGAGAGGGGTTTTTGTTGTAAAGTAAATTTAAAAATTTAAAGGTTAATCATAACCAAGGATATGATGCCGCCAAGTACACCAAGTAAGCCTTTTGCGGTAATCTTTTCCTTAAAGCAGAGCCAACCAACCACAACGCCCATGATGATACTGCTTCCCATGGTGATGGGGAAAATCACAAGAGCGGAAATGCTGGATGCCAGAGATGCCATGATTTGTTGAATCAAAAAGGCAGGCACCATGCCGAGGACGCCATAGAACCACATGCTCTTGGTGATTTTGGCGCTTTGTTGGGGTTTGCTTTTTGCAGAATATACAAGATAGATAACCAGCAAGATTACCGATTGCATACAATAGGAAAGGAACATAAAGACCGATTCTTCTCCGTTTGGCACACATTTTCCGAAAAGCTGGATAGCAATGGAACCAAAGCCGTTGGTAAACAAAACACCCAGACAAGCAAGAAGTGCCTTCCAGCCAAACTTCATTTTCTTTTCCTGATTCTTGGAAACAATCAAGTAAACCGATACCAAGAACAGTCCAAAGCCGATGATGTTAATAAGGTCGATTGTCTCATGGAAAAAGATAGCCCCGAAGATACATGGAATCATGACGCTGGAAGCGGTAAACAAAGAAGAAATGGCCACGGTTGTGACCTGCATGGAGTAAAAAGTTACCAACATACAAAGACCCAGCATCAAGCCGAACAACAAGGAAGTTAAGATGGTATAAAGATCCAGGTGGATGGAACTTCCCGATAAAAACATAATCAATCCGCCCACCGCAATGCCGATGAGGGAGCGATAAAAACTGTACTTAAAGAGCATGGTTTTCTCTTCGGTACCGACACTTCCAAGCTTGTTGCCCAAAATCAAGGGAAAATAAAGCAGTGCCCCAACGAATAAGTATAAGTATTCCATAAAGATGTCCTCCTGTATGTGAATGATCTGATGGGAAGTTAGGATAGCATAAGATTCCATCAATGAAAATAGCATGCTTTATTATATCACAGTTTCCCAATATGTTCAATAAAGAAAACGGACATCTTAATGGAGGTAAAAAGTTTATTAAATATTCGGTTTAAAGCACGGCATTAATTCAAGTTTAAATTTGTTCGTTTCATGTTTCTTATCAATTAATGCCTTTATATTCGTATCTTCGCAAATCCCCGTACGAATATATTTATCAAGTTCAGTATATGTAAAACCGAGATTGTCTTCATCTGTCTTACCACATAAGCCGTCAATCGGAGTCTTATCTACCAATTCTTTCGGCAGTCCCAATAGGTAGCCGATTTCTTTTATCTCAGTTACAGTTAAATGAGACATAGGAGAAAAGTCACCCACAGAATCGCCATATCTTGTCGAATAACCAACCCAATCCTCAGATAAATTGCATGTGTTACAAACTCTACCATTTGAACTTTGCGAAATCGCATATAATGTAGTCATTCTTATTCTTGCAGGCAGATTTTGAATTGTTTGATCTGTTACCTTTAGTTCGGGTGGAATGTTATTAATAACACCATCAACAGCATCTTTAATGTTGATAACATAGTGTTTAATATCAAGATGGTTTACAAGCAAATGAGCCATATCAATATCATGTTGCTCGCCTTGAGGCATAAGTACACCGATAACTCTGTCTTTTCCCAATGCTTCAACACATAATGCTGCTGCAATAGAACTGTCTTTGCCACCAGAAATACCAATAACAGCATTACAGTTTTTACCGTTGTTTTCAAAGAACTCACGTATCCATGCAACACATTCGTTTTTTATTTTTTCAGCATTAAACATTAAAACTCACCACCATTAAGTCTTTGTCTTATTTCATCCAAAGTATAATCCTTTATCATTTTACCATCTTTGAAAACAGTTTCGAGGAGATTTCCTTCAGGAATGTTTTCAGATGTGTATTCATCCTTGTACTTCAGCTCACCATTTTCTTCATATACGTAACAAAGCCCCTTTTGACTCTTTTTAAATCCACCTTCTTTAGGATTCTTAAATACAGGATAGCATTTACCATCAACCTCTGCATAACATGCTTTGATGCAGGAAGAGAATGTATCTCTTGTAAACGGTTTTAAAATATTATCTTCTTCGATGCAGTGCATAGAGAAAGAACCAACGCCTAAAGCTACATTAGAGCAAGCAAAACCTTCGTTTTTAAGAATTTCATAAATCTCTTCACAACGCTGAACGGTTATACTATCGCCATAAATAGCTTTAACATGAGGATCGAGAACCTTGTATCCCTTAGAGTTTACTGTACCGCCAAATTGTTCCCAAAGCTTAAATACAGTTTTAGTAACTACTTCAACGCAGTCTCCCGAATCACCACGCATCAGCATGCAACCATTATGAGCCAGAATTTCATCATGAAGCTGTGGAAGAATATTATCAATTACATTCCAGTAGTCATAGCTGTCCAACACGCAAGAAAAGCTGGTGTTGGGATATAACTCTGTAAGCATTTTTCTGAGGAATGTTATTTCGTCACCATCGACAGCATAGTTGGAACACATTACAAAGTGCTCTGTCGAAACTGCACCAAAAGCAACCGGTTCCTTTGTACAATCACAATTAAACATATTTTCAAGGTAAGGAATTGCAGGAACCGTAGCTGTATTTAAGAAAGACAAGCACCATCCGGCTCCGGCTTTGAGCGCCGCATCCACACACATATCGCCTCTGAAATCGAATGCGCCCAAAGCTCTTGCTCTTGGAACATCATCTTCAACGGTTTCTGCGTAGTATTTGTTTACGATATCTCTGTATGTTTTCCCTACTGTTGCAGTAATCTGTGGATACCACATTTCAGCAGAAATAAGACTTTCAAGTGCCTGAGGAAGCCAAGCAAAATCATCGTGAGTATTTGTTATGCCGAACATAGGCACATGCACAGGAACCATAGTTCCTACAGGGAGTGCTGTGATTTCGATAGGAAGGTATCCTAATCTGTGAAGATTTCTGATTTTTTCTGTCCCATAGATTCCTTTACCCAAAGTAAC
>JAZRCD010000254.1:0-4248 GCA_045635425.1 Ructibacterium sp.
ATTTTGTTGCAGGGTATTTCTGACTGTTTCTTCTATGATGGCGATGGCGTAGTCTTGATCGATTATAAAACCGATCGGATTGCAGAAGAACGAGCAGAAGAACGTGCAGAGTTTTACCGTTTGCAGATGGAGTATTATGCAAAGGGGCTTTCGGATGTGTTGGAATGCCCGATTAAGGAACGATATCTGTATTTTCTTCATTGTGGTAAGGCTGTGAAAATATAGCGAGATGAGGTGATAGGATGAAAGGATTAATTTTTTCTATTACAACAGGTCAAGGTCATAACCAGACAGCAAAAGTCATGGCGGAAGAGCTGGAGAAAAACGGGGTTTCTTGTAAATATATGGATGTGTATGAGTATATTCATCCTATGCTTTCTGAATCAATTTCCAAGATATACCTGATGTCCACAAAAAATGTTCCTAAGGTGTTTGGTGCAGGTTATCGGATGATGGAAATGAGAGAAGCCGGAAATAACTACAGTTTCCCCATGTTGACCAATCGGGTTCTTGCCAAAAAACTTTTAAAATTGATTGAGCAGGAAGAACCGGATTTTATTATCTGCACCCATGTGTTTGCGGCGCTGCTGGTAACATGCCTGAGAGATTATTTCCAAAAGAAAGTACACACCATTGGAATTGTAACCGATTACACCATCCATCCTTTTTGGGAGGACACCAAATTGGATTACTATATAACCGCCAGTGAACTTTTGGAACATCAAGGGGTAAAAAAGGGAATTGCTCCCAACAAGTTGAAAGCGTTTGGGATTCCCATTGATCCCAAATTTGCAACCAAAAGAACCAAAAAAGAAGCCTTTTCCATGTTGGGAATTCCCGAAAGAAAGACTGTATTGGTTATGAGCGGAAGTATGGGCTTCGGAAGGATGACAGACGGCATTCTGGAACTGGATAAACTTCCCTTCGATTTTCAGATTGTTACCATTTGCGGCAACAATAAAAAGTTGAAGGAGCAAATCGACCAGCTGGATTTGAAAAAAGACATCTATAACTACGGTTATGTGGATAATGTGGATGTCTTTATGGATGCGGTGGATTGCGTGGTCACCAAACCCGGTGGATTAACTACCAGCGAGGCCTTGGCGAAAGGCCTTCCCATTATCATGAACAATCCGGTTCCCGGTCAGGAGGACCGCAATGTGGAGTTTCTTTTAAATGCCGGTGCGGCGTTGAAAATCAGTGAAACATTTTCGTTAAGTGATGCGATTTATCAATTGTTCCTCAATGAGGAGCGGTTAAGCATACTGGATCAGGCGATACGATTCTTAGGAAAACCCAATTCTACACGAGAGTTGGTAGAGTTTGTGATGAAGTTGGGAGAATAAAAAAAGCGTACTCTTTGCAGGAATATGCAGAGAGTACGCTTTTTGATTGTAAGGTTATTTCTTCCTTGTGGGATTGGAGTTTGTCTTTCGGAAGAGAGAGGGCGTTATACCGACTTTGGATTTAAAAATACGGATAAAGTGCACATCGCTGTGATAACCACAAAGAGATGCAATATGACTGATTTTGGTTTCGGTACTGGAAAGAAGATGCTTGGCGTATTCGATACGACTGTTGGTGATGGAGTCCTGAATGCTTTCGCCAAAGCACGTCTTATAAGAGTGCTGGATGTAGGAACGACTGAAGTTTAAATCTTTACTGATGCGTTCAATCTTCCATTCCTTACCGGGAGAGAGATAAATCTTATTTCGCAGGGTAGAAAGGGCATGGAAAAAGTTCTTATCTGTGTTGATGGATATGGAAAGAAGGTCCGAAATTTTATATAAAAGCAAGTTGAAGTAAAGATTCATGGAATCCTTCTTGTTTTTATTTTGGGAAATATTTTCATAAATCAGATTCTTGATCAGAAGAGAAAGGGGTGCCGTGTCATAAAGAGGAAGGATGGTATCAAAAGGAATATCCATCTCCTGAAACTTGACAATATCCTCTTCGGAAGGAGAGAAGTGAATCCAGTCATTAATAAATTGATCCTCTGCAGCGCCGTAATGTTGCGCAGTGCCTTCCTGAAAGATAATAACAGAATTGGCAGGAACAATCTGATGCTTGCCGTGAAGGACAAAATAGCAGGTTGTCCGCAGTACAATCAGGACGTAGTCCCCCGAACCATAGGGGCGATTTACAGAGAAAGCGGAAGGTTCATGAAAACCGTAACCGGCCTTGATAATATCCATGATGAACTCCTTTCCAAAAAGCATAATATATCAACCATCCAATATGATACAATATAGTTAAGTATTTGTCAATGACAAAAAATTATTATTTGAGTAGTGCAAGAAAAGTTAAAAAGCATGAGGTAAACAAACCAATTTTTCGGGAAGTAGTTTTGAGTTTTCACTTGCGCAAAATGTTCTTGTTGTGATAAAATAGAATAGATGAATTATAGCAATTTGACAAAGGTAAGTCGAAAATACAAATTGATTGAAGGAGTGGACAGTATATGAAGCGAAAACGTTTGTTAGCATGCCTGATATGCACTGTAATGATAACGGGGTTGATTCCCGGAATTTCTGTATCGGCAGCGACAATTGACGATGGACTTTTGAATGCCATCGGCACTGTGCTGGGTGCGGAAAAGGCGGAGGTGCATCCCGGGACTCAGGATTGGGGTGCCATGAATCTGGATTTTACCGACGAGTTTGACTCTTCGGTGGTAGGATTGACTACATCCGGCGTGACCTACGATTCTGTTGGCGGTGCCATGTTCGGAAGTTCAGGTAATTTATATTACAGTTCTCCCATTAAATATACGGTGCCGGATACGGGAAATTCTTATTGGTCTCCTCTTAACTTAGGAACATGGGGATTCCGTTTCAAATTGGATTCCAATGGTTGGTTGATCAGTACAGCCACCACCGGATGGGATAACACCATTTCCGAACTTACCTTTGCGCCTACTTACATTTCGGTTAGTTCCAAAGCATCTTCTACCATGGTTGCAGAATATTCTTGTGGAACGGATTGGAACGATGTGTTGATCACTTGTGACGGCACCAGTGCCTACACAGTGTATATGAAAAAAGCATCCGATACAGCTTATACCAAAGTTATTGAGGCAGTAGCCGCAAAAAACAGTAACTCCAACTATAACAACAAGTGTTGGACTACCTATGGCGGAAGGTTCGATGCGGCAAAAGCCTGTCTTGCATATTCTGTTTGTTTTCAGGTAGAGGGTGGAAACCCGAACCCCGATCCCGGTGAAGGTGGCGGAGAAACCCCTGATCCCGGTGAAGGCGGAGAGACTCCTGATCCCGGTGAAGGCGGAGAAACTCCCGACCCCGGCGAGGGTGGAGAAACCCCTGATCCCGGTGAGGGTGGCGGAGAAACTCCTGAAACGGATGAGCTATACAATGGAACCCAAGGAAACATCAAGAATGTTTTGGGTGACGATGCCTTGGTTATCAAGGACTTCCAATTCTCCGAGGAATTTGATAAAAACCAGAGTGGCGTGACATCGCCCGGTAGTGCAACCTATTCCGATGGCATGGGTTTGAAACTTGGCGCAGATACCTTATGGAAATACCTTCCCGTCAGCGGATATACACCTCTTACAAGCAAGGGTATGACCATAAGTGTTAAAGCGGGAGCGGAAGATAAGATTCATCTGGAAATTACCAGTCCGAACAATTCCTCGCAAAGAGCGTACTTGGTGGTCGGTGCAACCGGATTGGCAATCTACGAGAGCAATGGAAACGGCGGTTTCCAAAGTGCCACCAAACTTGAGGAGTTTGTTCCGGGAGAGGGATGGAATGATTACGCTTTGCGTGCCAATGAAAGTGGCGGTTATGACGTCTTTGCCAAGACCGCAGAGGCGGAAGATTGGATCAAGATCGCATCCACAAACTCATATCGTCCCGGTGGAGGACCTAATCTGGGCGTGTCCCTTTATTCGGAAAAGGGAACCAGTTTCATCAAGTGCATCAACATGTACGGAACCCAAGAAGAACTTCCTGAGCCGGAAGGTCCGCAGATGGGTGAGCAGTTCAGTTTAGATGAAATCGTCACAGGTGTGGCTGTGGTGAAAGAGGAGTTGGTTTTTGACAGTAACTTTAACGGCGTTGATGAGAATGCACAGTTGATGAATGTATCCAATGGTGTGGTTGCGGAGGAGCAACCCACTGTGGGAGCAAATGGTTTGGAGTTAAAAGAAACCGGCGGTAAGTACTTTGCCTGGAACTCCGGTGCAACAAATGCTTGGAAGCCTTTAACCGGGACTACCCCTGTGAT
>JAZRCD010000255.1:0-3563 GCA_045635425.1 Ructibacterium sp.
CTTTCAAGGAAATTTTCTCCAACCAGGAGTCGTCAATATTTTTCTCATCCTTCACTTGATCCATCACAAAGACCGCATCGGTTCCGTCATGATAGACCGGCTCCTGCAATGACACCGGATCCAAAATAGCATCCAACGCCATAGATACTTCTTCAGGGGTAATTTGCAATTCCTTGGCAATTTCCTCTATGGTAGGCTCCTTTCCCGTGGTGGCGGTAATCCGTTCTTTGATGGACAGAGAACGATAGGCAGTATCCCGAATGGAACGACTGACCCGAATGGGATTGTTATCCCGAAGGTATCGACGAATCTCCCCTATGATCATGGGTACGGCGTAGGTGGAGAACTTCACATCATGGGACGTGTCAAAGTTATCCAGCGCCTTAATCAACCCAATGCACCCAATTTGAAAAAGGTCATCCGCATTCTCGCCACGGTTATGGAACCGCTGCAGAATACTGAGCACCAACCGCAGATTCCCATAAATGAACTCCTGCCGCGCCTCCTTATCCCCTGCCTGAACCCGGTCAAAAAGTTCTCGTTTTTCCTGTTCTGACAGAATCGGCAACTTTGCCGTGTTGACCCCACAGATTTCCACCTTGTTCATGCTATACCCTCCGTCCATCCAAGATTTTCTATCTTGTTTCATTATTGACGGAGGGATTCTTTTTATACTGTCAAAGAACTTGAATCCTTGTCGAAAAAAGAGGTGGCTTGCACCACCTCTTCTAAAATATCAAATTCAGATAATTTTCATGTTTCGGGAACAATCCCGTTCCTGTAACATCCTCACAGAACCCGAAGACCAACGGTGCCAGTTCCTTAATATCAAGTGAAATGTCAAATTCCTCACAAGGGGTTATCTTTCCATTTCCAACACGAAGAATCAGGTTATTTTCAGGAATTTGGTCGTCCTGAATCCGCAACCGAACCTCTCCTTGAAAACCCGTTGCCAACTCACTTAATACTCTTTTCGCATCCAAAATCCGTGCCATGGCAAAGGGTTTTTCTTCCTCTTGACAAGGAATGGAGATATCCCCTAACATCTCGTGGATTTCCCATCCTTCTCCTTCAGCTTTGGCAGTCATCAAGGCATAGCCGACCTTCACACCGCAAACCTCATGAAAAGCCACCTTCCCCTTAGAGGTAATCAGCAAATCGGTAAGAATCTTCCGCCAATCCTCATAGGAACGTATGGCATAGCCACTTTTTCCCATCATGGCTTTTCTGTAAATCTTGTCCATGGTTTGAATCAGTTCCTGATTGATTTCAGGGGTGTATGCTTCCTGGGTCGGTGCATCCACATATCGAAATATCTTGGTATAACATTGCCGATACCCGAACTTCTCATAAAACGGGTAATTAAAAGGAACCAGCAAACTAATGGGTTCTTCCCGTTCCTTCATTTGGGGGAAGCCGAACCGAAACATTTCCCGTACCAGACCACGATTTCGAAATTCGGGCAGGGTTGCCACCCCTGACACATAGTTTACTGAATACACTTTCTCACCCAGAGAAATTCTGTGGGGCATCAACTGCATATTGGAGGCAGGAACCCCATCCCACTCGGCAATGATGGTGTCAGTATAGGAAAAGTTTTCGGAAAAGTTCCAATCAATGAAGGCTTGGGGGTCATGGAAACAAACATCCCATGCATGCTTCAAAAACGGCATATCCTTTTCATTTGCAAACCGAACCATACTGCACCCTCCCATCTTAGAACTTTACAATTTTTGACACAAAACGGGCAACCTTATAGGGAATACCCTCCATTTTCTTTTTAACATTTTCCAATTCCTTGGGAATAGGAATCGACTGAGGACAATGCTTCTCACACAAGCCACAACCAACACACAAGGATGCATTGGTCTTTTTGGCACGGAGTGTGGTACACATAAAGTATTCCCGAAGTCCGTTAAACCATCCGTCCGAAAACCGAACATTATAGCATCGGAAACAGGTGGGAATATCCACCCCTTGCGGACAGGGCATACAATATCGGCATGCGGTACAATTCACCTTGATCAGACGATTGATTTCTTCCTTTGCTCGCTCAAACACATTAAGTTCCTCTTCTGTCAGGCTGTTGGCGGTGGCCTCCGATGCCACCCGAACATTTTCCTCCACCTGTGCCATGTCGTTCATCCCCGACAAAACCGTGGTAACCTCAGGATGATTCCATATCCAACGGAGTCCCCATTCCACAGGAGAACGCGAAGCATCTGCTTGCTTAAACACTTTCTTTGCACCATCAGGAAGCCCACCTGCCAGACGACCGCCTCGCAAAGGTTCCATGATAATCACCGAAATTCCCTTTTCTGCCGCCCGACGAAGACCATCAACACCGCCTTGGGTTGTTTCGTCCATATAGTTAAACTGAATCTGGCAAAAATCCCAATCATAGGCGTCAATAATCTGCAAAAATCCCGTAGTTCCACCATGATAGGAATACCCTACCTGACGGATTTGACCTGCATCTTTTCGCTTTTGAATCCATTCCTTGATGCCCAATTCGCAGAGTCGTTCCCAACTTTTAATATCAGTGAGCATATGCATCAGATAATAGTCAATATGGTCGGTCTGAAGACGGTTCAATTCCTCCTCAAAGATGCGGTCTGCATCCTCGATGGACTTCACCATATAATGAGGAAGTTTGGTAGCAAGGTACACCTTGTCACGATAGCCTTTGGCAAGAAACTTCCCTACCGCCACCTCGTTGCCGGGGTAGATATAGGCGGTATCAAAGTAGTTAACCCCCTGCTCGATAGCATAGGCCATTTCTTTTTCCGCCTTTGCCTGATCAATATTCTTTCCCTTTCGTGTAAAACGCATACAACCATAGCCTAACACCGAAAGTTTGTTGCCGCTTTTGGGATCTAAACGGTATTGCATCCAATCACTCCATTTCTAACTTGATAAAGAACGGCGCAGTCAACCGACTGCACCGCATAAACTCTTATTTGGGAAACGCCCGACAAAGAACTGCCACAACCTCTGCTCGGATGATGGTATCCTGACCACGGAAGGTTCCGCCAACATCTCCGGTGATATAACCTCTGTCCAATGCCGCCGCAATATAGGGTCTGTTGTGAACAGAGATGGTGTGTACATCATTAAAATACGTTTCCAGATATCCGTCCTGATTCATATAGGGAGATGCGTCGATTCCCAAAGCCTTAATCAATGCCACAGTGATATCCTCACGGGTAGCATAGGCCTCCGGATCAAAATAAAGTTGTCCGTCTCGGGTAAATCCCGTCATGTAGGGCGTCGCACTGTTCACATAAGAAAAATACCACTGCCAATCAGGCACATCCACAAAAGGGGTAGTAATACTGGTGCTGACAGGGGTGTCGGATATTCCCACCAGCATCTTTGCATACTCACATCTTTGAACCGGTGTTGTCGGTCCAAATGCACCATCCTCGTATCCGTTGACAATGCCGCGCTCTACCAACTCATAAACATAAGGTGCCTCCCACGCATCTTTCGGCACATCCCAAAAGACAAGTTCTTCGGCAAAAATTGTTGTCTGAACCATGGTTACAACCAAAGCTAATACA
>JAZRCD010000256.1:0-4038 GCA_045635425.1 Ructibacterium sp.
TGTGGTGGTGAAGCTTCCCAAGGAACGGGAGGGAACCCCCATTCGGCTTTTGCAGTTGACAGATATACAGATTATTGATTCGCTCCAAAGGCGAACTCCTGACCGACTCCGAAAGGATGAAATCAATAGTTGGCTTCCTGAAACCATGGAGGCAAACTTCTGCAACCACATCAAGTCTTTGGTGGCGCAGGCAAAACCGGATATGATTTTTATTACGGGAGATATGGTCTACGGCTCCTTCGATGATGCAGGAACCACATTCCAATTCTTCTGTGATTTTATGAACTCCCTGAAGATTCCTTGGGCGCCTGTCTTTGGTAATCACGACAACGAATCCCAAAAGGGTGTGGCTTGGCAATGCCAAATCTTAGAGCAGGGAGAATACTGTCTGTTCTGTCGCGGAACTGTTTCGGGCAACGGAAACTACACGGTAGGCGTTGCGGTGGAGGATGTGTTGGTTCGGGTGCTTCATATGATGGACTCCCACGGCTGTCTTGACAAGGTGGGACTTTATGAGGATCAGTTGGAACTGGTTCGGCTCCATACCAAGGAAATTACAGAGGCTCAGGGAAGGAAGATTCCTGCGTTTCTGGGATTTCATCATCCGGTGGAGGAATTCCGTTTGGCAGAGGAGCGCAAGGGCTACCGCACCGAAGAGAGAAAAAGTTACGTTATCGGCGTGGATGTTCCGGCTAAGGACGGGGATTTCGGCTCCAGACAAGAGAATTACAAGTCCGCATGGACGGTTTCGGTGCCCGGGTTTTTGGAACTTGCCAAGGAATGTTCTGTGGATGGGGTTTTTGCGGGGCATTTTCATTCCATCAATACTTGTATCACCTATGAGGGAATCAAGTGGGTCTTTGGTTTAAAGACAGGACAGTATGATTATCACACACCGGGACAGCTGGGCGGAACCTTGGTTACCCTTCGTGGAGCGGAGGCAGAGGTTTTGCATCTGCCGTCATTGGTAAATTGCGCACCATTCCCCGGTCGCTCCGTGATATTTGATGATTTTTTCGCAAAAGATGAGTAGAAGGAATATATAGGAGGAAGAAATATGAAGTTCACATTTGCACACAACAATTTTAATGTAAAGGATCTGGAGAAGTCCATTGCCTTTTATGAAGAGAGTCTGGGCCTGAAAGAGACCCGTCGGATTGAAGCCACCGATGGTAGTTTTATCATTGTTTTTATGGGTGATGGTGAGTCTGTTCATGCGCTGGAACTGACTTGGCTTCGGGATTGGGAAAAAGATAGTTACAATCTGGGAGACAACGAGTTCCATCTGGCGTTCCGCACCGACGATTTCGAAGGTGCTCTTAAGAAGCATAAGGAAATGGGATGCGTATGTTTTGAGAATGCAGATATGGGTATTTACTTTATTGTGGATCCTGACGGATACTGGGTTGAGGTTATCCCCTCCGAGGATTAAGATGGCGAGGATTACCAGGAGGTAAAACCAGAGAAAACATTATACAAAAAAACAAATGACAACTTGGTTACAAAAGTTGTCATTTTTCTTTTGCCGTGCTATAATTGACACATACAGTATTTTTGTCATTGAAACAAAAGAACACGAGAGGTGGATGTTATGAACAACGAGAAAAGAAGTAGTTTTACCGGCAAGATTGGATTTGTCCTTGCGGCAGCCGGTTCTGCAGTAGGGCTTGGCAATATCTGGAGATTCCCCTATCTTGCGGCAAAGTACGGCGGAGGTATCTTCCTCTTGGTGTATATTCTTTTGGCAGTATCCTTTGGTTTTGCCCTGATGATTGCCGAGATTGCCATTGGTAGAAAAACAGGACTCAGTGCCATTGGTGCCTTTAAGTCCTTGAATAAAAAGTATGCCTTTGTGGGATATATTGCGGCGGCGATTCCCGTTATTATCCTTCCCTACTATTCTGTTATTGGCGGATGGGTTACGAAATATCTGTATGCTTTTGTCAGTGGCGGTGGAGTCGATGCGGCGCAGGATGCTTACTTTGGCGGATTTATCACCCAGTTGGGGGAACCCACATTCTGGTTCCTGATCTTCCTTGGCATTACCGCAATCGTTGTTCTTTGCGGTGTGGAGAAGGGCGTAGAAAAGGTAAGCAAAATTATGATGCCGGTTCTGGTGGTATTGTCTTTGTTTATTGCCATCTACTCGGTATGTATGCCGGGGGCTATGGAGGGTGTGAAGTACTACTTAATGCCTGATTTCAGCAAGTTCTCCGCAACTACCGTTCTTGCGGCTATGGGACAGTTGTTCTACTCCATGTCCCTTGCTATGGGTATTATGATTACCTACGGTTCTTATATGAAAAAAGAGGTTAGTCTGGAATCCTCTGTGACCCAGATTGAACTTTTTGATACGGGTATTGCTTTTCTGGCAGGTCTTATGATTATTCCTGCGGTATTTGCCTTCTCGGGAGGAACCCCTGAGGCGTTGGGAAAAGGTCCCAGTTTGATGTTCGTTACTCTGCCTAAGGTGTTTGAGTCCATGGCAGGCGGAACCTTTATCGGAATTGCCTTCTTCCTGCTTGTGCTCTTTGCGGCATTGACCTCGTCCATCTCTTTGATGGAAACAGTAGTATCCATTCTTTGCGATAAATGTAAGATTGGCAGAAAGTTATCTTGCTTGATTGTCTTTGGATTCTCGGTGGTTTTGGGATTGCTTTCCCTGTTTGGTTACAGCATTTGGGCAGAGGTAAAAATCATCGGTCTTCAGTTCTTAGACTTCTTTGATTTTATCAGTAATAGTGTTCTCATGCCCATTGTTGCATTCTTTACCTGCATTTTTGTAGGTTATGTTATCAAGCCAAAAGCCATTGCAGATGAGGTGGAACTTTCCGGAAAGTTCAAACGAAAGGGTTTGTTTAACTTTGTAATCAAATACCTTGCACCCATTTGTATCGTTTTGATTCTGGTGTCATCCATTCTGGATGCATTCGGTATATTTAAGATATAGGAGATGATGAAAAGACAATATTCCTTTGGTTGAATATTGTCTTTTGTCAATTTTTCGAGAAATAAGGGGTATCGAACGGACTATGATACAGAATTATATTTTTGATTTTGGAAACGTGTTAGCAAACTTCTATGAAGAAATGCTGACCGAGCCTTTTGTGAAAGACCCTATCTTGCGCAAAACCATCAGCGATGTGGTTTTTGATCGGCTCTATTGGGATAAGTTGGACGAGGGTACCATCACCGACCAAGAGGTTTTGGACGAAATCCGCAGAAGATTGCCGAAAGAATATGGGGACTTAGGTTGTCTTGTCTATGACAGTTGGGTCAAAACTCTGACTCCCGTTTCGGGCATGAGCGAACTGGTCGCAGAATTAAAAGGACAGGGCAAGAAGCTGTATCTCTTATCCAACATCAGTATCGGTTTTGCCCAAACCTATCAGGACGTACCTTGGCTGAAGGATTTGCTGGGTCAGTTTGACGGTCTTGTTTTTTCAGGGGTAATCGGTATGGTCAAGCCAAACTGTGATATTTTTGAATATTTACTGAATACCTATGCCTTAAAGGCGGAAGAATGTATCTTCATTGACGACCGAAAGGAAAATCTGCAGGGTGCCAAGGCGGTGGGTATCGATGGATGTCTGTTTGACGGAGATGCGGAAAAGTTAAGAAAATATTTGCAGTTGTAGGCTCCATAGATTGAGGTGAAAGAGATGTTGATTTCAACGGAGGTTGGCTCTTCTGCCAAACGTATCGGCTTTGAGCGCGCGGTGGAAATGGTGGCCAAGGCAGGTTTTGATGCTTGGGATTTTACCATGGCAGGTGAAATAGAGGAAGGTCATTTCCTCATGGCGGATGATTACCTTGCTAAAGCAAAACGACTCAAGGAGATCGGTATCAACAACGGCATTTTCTGTAATCAGGCACACGGGCCTTCTTTTCCCCACAAAGCGGGGGTGAAACCTTACTTGCTTCGTGCTATCGAATGTGCGGCAGAGGTAGGGGCGAAGGTGATTGTCATCCATCCGGGAGAGAGTAAATCTTTAAGTGCCAACGTTGCACTTTACAAGGAACTGCTCCCCTTTGCCA
>JAZRCD010000257.1:0-4833 GCA_045635425.1 Ructibacterium sp.
TTTCGGCAAGGAAATGGTAGCCGGCGTAGATTACGCTTTTCAAAGTGATTTTGTGGCAGGTGCTGAGTTTGCACACTATACCGGAGACACACATCCGGGACGAATCTCCTTTGGAGAAAATGGTGCAGTACTCCCTGCAAACAGTCCTATCATCTGGTACTTGACGCCTCCTGCCGGAGCGGTTGCCACCAACACCGGTGTGGCCTTCCGTGCAAAATTGACCAACACCTCCGGTGCTTTGAACATTGAGGTAAACAATCCCAATGCCTCCACCGGACGTGCTTATATCATTTGTAACAGTACCAGTATGACCGCTTTTGGTTCCAAAATTAACGATAGCGGAACACAGGTGGATACCTCTACCGGTTGTGCCATCAATTTGGGCACCGATTGGTTTGATGTTATGATTGCCATTACCGATATTGGCTATGACGTCTATGTGAAGAATGGTGCAACCAATCAACAATGGAAACGGATGTTCGAAATGGGAAGTTTCCGAAAAGGAAGGACCTACGGAGGTATCTCGGTGGCGTCCGCATCTACCTCCGAAATTTACCTGAAGAGTTTGCAGGTATATCAGGAAAAGAAGAACACCTACAATTCCATTGACGAAATTTTCGGAAAATCTATGGGCGCAAGACTGGATTACACCTTTGACGAGAATTTCGAATCAAGTGCGGCCTTTACCCACTATACCGGCGACACCCATCCCGGTAGAATTTCTTACACAACAGATGGTGCAAGCTTCCCGGCAGGAAAGGCTACCATTTGGTATTTAAACTCCGGTGCAAAGCCGGTGATTGCAGGTTCCGGTGTTCGTGTCAAGGCGAAGATTGCAGGAAACAGTGATAATTTTAACTTTGAGATTAATAATCCATATGTGACAAAGCAACGTGCTTATGTGACAGTAACTAAGTCAAAGATCACAGCATACGGAAGAAAAATGGTAGATGGTGTTGAGACAGATTACAGCGATAATGTAACAGTTTCCTTGGGATCCGATTGGTTTGAGATTTTGCTGGTGCCCAAGAGTGCCGGATATCAAGCATATTTGAAGAATGCAGGAACCAATAACCAATGGAAAATGATTCTGGATATGGTGGGGTATCGAAGTGGCAGCGCCTTTGGTGAAGTTTCTCTTGCATCTACACCTACCACCGGAGTATTCATCAAAGAACTTACGGTATATCAGGACAGAGCCATCCTCCCCGGTGGCGAATCCGTTGAAAAACAGAAGGAAGAAATTGCGGCAGGAATGACGGCGGCAAAGAATTCCTCCGTTACCTATAAAGAGGTTGCAGAATATAACCCCACCATAGAAAAGTATTCTCATATCAAGGCAATTACCTATGATGGTGCTACCTACAGCAACGGAAAGAAGACCAAGGTATTTGCTTATGTGGGATTCCCCGAGGGGGCTTCTGCTACAAATAAGGTTCCTGCGATGGTATTGATTCACGGTGGTGGCGGTCACGCCTACCTTGAATGGGTTCGTCTTTGGAACGAACGTGGTTATGCGGCCATTGCTATGGAAACCACCGGTTATTTCCCCTCTGCACCCAATGCAGGTGTAGATGAAAAGACCGAAGGTGTTGACAAGAACTACAAGTACGAGTTTGGTGATTTCGCAGAGGACGGATATGCGCTTGCTCCCCAGTGTGGCAACCCCGTTGTTTATACCGATGTGAAAGATCAGTGGAACTTCCACGCACTGACCGGTATTATCAAGGCAGGTAACATTCTTCGTCAGGATGAACGTGTAGACAGTTCTAAAATGGGTGTAACCGGTGTTTCTTGGGGTGGTACCTTGACTACCCAGCTCATCGGTATTGACAATCGATTTGCTTTTGCTATTCCCATTTATGGTACCGCGTACCTGAGCGATCCTACCTGTAACTTCGAGAACTATACCACTCCGTACGTTAAGGATTTGTGGGCGGCGGAACAGAATCTTAGTAATGCTACTATGCCCATTATGTGGTATGTGTGGAACAGCGACCACGCCTTTGGTATTCCTCAGTATGTGAAGTCCTACACACAAACTGCACCTCTTAACGAAAAGAATGTATTGTTTATTCGTGACAACTGGGGACATTCTCACGGGCAGGTATTCAATGTGAGCGGGGCAGAAAATCACAGTAAAGTTTTTGCGGACTGGGTTTTGAATGGAAATGGCGGATATCCTACCTTTACCAAGCAACCGGACGGCAGAGATTTTGAGGCAAACTTCCGTGTCCCCGTCGGTGTAACCGGAGAAATTACGGCAACGCTTTACTACCTTGAGGATCCTATGGTTTACACCAAGAGTAATGGTAGTCACAGTTTGAATCAGTCTTGGAAAAAGACTACCGCAGGAATCACTGTGGACAAGGCAAATGGTATTGTGAAGGGTTCTGTCCCTGCATCTGCGGCAGGCTACTACGTGAATTTAGAATTCTCGGTAGATGGTGTTGCGTGTGAGTCCAGTACCTTATACACCGTGGTAGATAATATCGAGGTAACCAATCTTCAGGCGACAAGCGGTTATTCCTTCCGTGTAGATTGTCAATCTGTGGATGAATTCTCAGGAAAGATGATTGCGGCACTCTATCGTGGTCAGGTTCTGGAAAGTGCGCAGATTCTGGATGTGAAAGCATCCCAGACAGTAACCTTTGACAAGAGCGGATGTAATACCCTTAAGGTATTCTGGTGGGATGGATTCACCGGTTTGAATGCAAAGGGACGAATGGTTGAGTTGGATATATAAAATAAAAAAGGTGCGGATTTTTCCGCACCTTTTTTTGTATGTCTTTTTTAGCCCAGATAAAAGTCAATAAATAACATCAGGCAGAAACCTATCAATAGGGAGTAGGTGGTAGCCGAGGAACCCTCGTGGTGGGTTTCGGGAATCATTTCATCGCTGATGATATAGAGCATGGTACCGCCGGCAAATGCCAATGCAAAGGGCAAAATTGCGGTTGAGAAGGAAACTGCGAAGTAGCCGATAAAAGTTCCGATAACCTCCACAAGACCGGTCATGGAAGCGATCAGGACGGTTTTTTTACGGCTCAGCCCTGCCGCCAACATAGGGGAGATAATAACCATACCCTCAGGAATGTTCTGGAGGGCGATACCGCCGGCAATGGTCAATGCCTCAGCGGTGTTTCCGGTACCAAAACCCACACCTGCCGCAATACCCTCGGGGAGATTGTGGATGGCAATTGCCATCACAAAGAGGAGTACCTTGTTGAGTTTGTGCTGGGAGGAGTGAGGTTCAATATCATCATCTGACATTCGGTGCAGGTGGGGGACCACCTTGTCCAGAAGATTCAGGATCAGTGCACCGGCGAAGATGCCGATAGAAGTAACCAGAATGGAAAGATTCTCTCCGTACTTGATGGAGGGGAGAATCAGGCTGAAGGTAGCGGCACAGAGCATAATACCTGCCGCAAAAGATAGAATCAAGTCACTGAATTTGTGGGAAAGATTCTCCGAAATGAAACCAATCAACGCACCGATGACGGTGGCACCGCCTACGCCCAGAGCGGTCAATAATACAATGTTCATAAACGTAACCTCCTAAAGTAAATATCCGGCAAGAATGCCGATAATTGCAGAAACGCAGATGATCAAAACAGGATGCGCTTTTTTAAATGCCAGTACCGACATAACCACAGTAATGCTCAATGAGATATAGGTCATCGGCTCATGGAATATGGCAAGGGAAACACCGTTTTCAAAAAAGACTGTCTTTGCCATAGAGAGTAGCGCAGTTCCAATCAGACCAATAACAGCAGGCTTCAAACCTGACATCAATGCTTTGACGGATTTGCTGGCCTTAAACTTCTCGTAGCATCGTGCAATAATAAGAATAATCAGGAATGAGGGAAGAACCACGCCTAAGGTTGCGCAGAAGGAACCTAAAACCCCGATTTCACCCACCTGAGAGCCAATATAGGTTGCAATGTTTACAGCAAATGGTCCGGGGGTTGATTCGCTGACAGCAATAAAGTTGATAAGTTGATTTTCACTCAGCCAGTTTCGAGCCAGAACTTCCGCCTGAATCAAGGGGAGCATGGCATAGCCGCCGCCAAAGGTAAAGGCGCCAATTTTAAAGAAGGTCAAAAACAAGGTTAAATAACTCATTCTTTTGTCCCCCTTTCCGGCAAGAACCCGTATAGGAGACCCAAAACGCCACAGGCAATAATTACAAGAAGAATCTTGACACTAAAGATGCCTGCCGCAAGGAATGCACCTACGGCAATGCAGTAGGAAAAAACATTCTTTGGCATCTTTTTATACATATTCACAAGAGCCTTTATCAGGAGCGCCAAAACGCCGGCGCGAATTCCCATAAAGGCATAGGCCACAGGCTTTAAGCTTTGGAATTCCTGAAGCAGATAGGAAATAGCAAGAATGATGATAAACGAGGGGAGTACCGTTGCAGTGGTGGCAACCAAAGCACCAAAGAATCCCGCTACCTTATACCCGATAAAGGTTGCCGCATTGATGGCAATGGGGCCGGGAGTAGATTCTGCAATGGCGACCACTTCTAAAATATCCTCATCGGAAATCCAGTGTTTTTTATCCACCGTTTCCCGTTGCATCAGGGGAATCATGGCATAGCCGCCACCAAAGGTGAAGGCACCTATCTTGAAGAAGACAGAAAAGAGTTGTAAGAGTCTGTGTTTCATATACGTACCTCCCCAAAAAATTCCTCTCTATTCTATCACGATTTTTCAGGAACGTCAATATCAAGAAAGAAGAAAAATCACATCTTTGATGTGAGTTTTTGTCGGTTTATGTATTATTTTTTGAGGGGATCGTAGTAATCCTTGGTGGCTTTGCTGATGG
>JAZRCD010000258.1:0-4821 GCA_045635425.1 Ructibacterium sp.
GCACTGGAACAAGGATATGATGTAAAAGTATCTGAGGTACACGGAATGTCCCAACGTGGTGGTTCTGTTGTTACATATGTAAAGTATGGTGAAAAAGTTCACTCTCCGATTATTGATGAGGGCGGAGCAGATTTGATCCTTGCTTTTGAAGAATTGGAGGCGTATCGTTATCTTCCTTACTTAAAAAAGGGTGGTCGTATGATTTGCAATGCGCAAAATATTGATCCCATGCCTGTTATTACCGGTGCAATGAAATATCCGGAAGAAATTATTCAGAAAATTAAGGAAAAAGATATCGATATTATTTCTGTAGATGCAGCAAAATTAGCACTTGAGGCCGGTAATATCAGGACTGCAAATGTTATTTTGATTGGTTTGCTTTCTCAATCCATGGATATTCCTGAAGAGCAGTGGCTGTCTGCCTTAAAACAAACGGTTCCTGCAAAAGCAATTGATGTTAACTTAAAGGCGTTTTCTCTTGGCAGAGCGGTTAAATAATCCTAAAATTAGTGGAGTGTTTTGTGTATGCATGAATATCTGATCAACGAGTTTGAAATAAAAAAGACTACCATTGACAGAATGGAAGATGTGGAACGTGTTTATGCTCCTCAATTTAATAAAGCAGATGATATAGCGGCGCATAATCAACTGAAGGTGTTAAAGGCTTTTCAGGATAATCGTGTTTCCTACGCTCATTTTGGTGAGACATCAGGATATGGTTATGATGATTTGGGAAGAGATACCTTGGATAAAATTTATGCGCAGGTTTTCGGGGCTGAGGATGCTATTGTTCGACATAATATTGTAAGCGGAACTCAAGCGATTGCAAGTTGTTTGTATGGCGTTTTGCGTCCCGGAGATACTATGGCGTCGGTTGTCGGAAGCCCATACGATACCATGGAAGAGGTGATTGGTCTTCGCGGAGAACCGGACTGTGGTTCTTTGAAAGATTTTGGGATTGCGTATAAGCAGGTAGAACTTTCTGTGGACGGAAAACCTGACATGGAAGGTATAAAAAAACTTATTTCTGAAAATAAAATTAAACTTGCATTGATCCAAAGATCTCGTGGGTATGCTTGGCGTGATTCGTTGACGGTGGCTGAAATCGGTAAGATTATTGCTTGTATTAAGGCTGTAGATCCTGAAGTTATCTGTATGGTTGATAATTGTTATGGCGAGTTTGTCGAAAAACAGGAACCAACACAGGTAGGTGCGGATATTATTGTCGGGTCATTGATTAAAAATGCAGGTGGCAGCCTTGCTTTAAGTGGTGGCTATATTGCAGGAAGAAAAGACCTGGTTGAAAAAATTTCTTATCGGTTAACTGCACCTGGCTTAGGTCGTCATACAGGCGCAAGTCTTGGGTTTAATCGGAACTTGTATCAAGGTTTGTTTATGGCGCCTCATATTGTTGCGCAGAGTATTAAAACGGCTATTTTGTGTGCAGGAATGTTTCGACAACTTGGATTTGATGTTTGTCCTGAACCTGATGCAGAACGCACTGATATTATTCAGGCGATTAAATTGAATAATGCAGATAATGTGATTTGTTTTTGCCGGGCTATTCAAAAAGGTTCTCCGATTGATAGTTTTGTTACGCCTGAACCGTGGGATATGCCCGGATATGAGGATCCGGTTATTATGGCTGCCGGCGCCTTTGTTCAAGGTGCATCAATCGAACTTTCGGCCGATGCACCTATTTGTCCGCCCTATATTGCGTATCTGCAAGGCGGAACCGTTTATGATGCATCGAAAATAGGTGTCTTGCGTGCCGCAGATGTCATAAGTGAGGGGTAAATTATGTCGAAAACTTGTGTGTTAGAAGAAGGAAAGATATGTAACTCTTGCGGGGAATGTGATTATTGTGATTTGAATCCATTTCAAAAATGTAATAATTGTGGCCGTTGCATTGAAGGAGAGGAAGCATATCGTGAAATTAAAATTGACGATGTGGTTCTGCCCGGAAAAAAGAATCGAAACTAAGATAAAAGAAAAACACAATCCGCAGGGATTGTGTTTTTTGCTGTGCTAAAATAATGTTTGGGGCTAATCGCTGATTCCGACTAATTTGCTTGAAAGTTCATTAACACGGTTTTGTTCAGATTTTGTCAAATCTCGAGAGCGCAGATCTCTCAAAACGCTTTTGGCGTCATCATATAAGCCTTCATTGATGAGTTCTTCGGTATCGCGAAGCAGATTTGCAATTTCCTGACGAATTTCCTCGGGGTTATCACGTTTGTCTTCTGTAGGCTCAGGATCTTGAGAGGAATCTGAGTCCTCGATGGAATCCGGTTCTTGAGAAGAGTCAGGTTCGGATTTCTCCTTGGAGTCATCATCGGAATCATTATCTGATTCATTATCTGATTCATCCGTTATGGGGTCGGATGAGGGAAGGGGTCGAGTGGTAGATATGGGAGAGCCCCAATTAGCGCATGCTGAAAGCATGAATATTAAAATAATCGAAAAAATAATTGTGTAAATTTTTTTCATAAAAAAACCTTCTTTTTGAAATTATAGTGATTGAAATATAATACAATTACTGTTATTTGTCATCTTGCATAGAATCTGTTAACATTATAAGCCATTTTTTCTTAAAAATCAAGAAGAATATTTAACAGTTTTCTCTTTACTATTGTGAAAAAATATGATAAAATAATAAAAAAGAAACCATGATACATTTGGGATAGAGAGGAAGTTGGAAATGGGACTTATTTCGCTCATAAAACAAGAAGTGAATATTGTGTTTGAGCGTGACCCTGCTGCATGCTCAAAAGCGCAGGTTTTTTTCCTTTATCCCGGTGTACGTGCACTAATTAACTATCGCATTGCACATTGGTTTGATTCAAAGGGTCACAAGTTCATTGCCGATTGGATTTCGAAACATACACGGCGTATAACCGGTATTGAAATCCATCCCTCTGCTAAAATTGGCAGGGGTGTCTTTATTGACCATGGTATGGGCGTTGTGATTGGTGAGACGGCTGTGGTTGGTGATTATTGTACCATATACCAAGGTGTTACCCTTGGTGGTACCGGTAAAGATAAAGGTAAACGTCATCCAACCATCGGAAATAATGTTACCATTGGTAGCGGTGCTAAAATCTTAGGACCGTTTACGGTGGGAGATAATAGTAAGATTGCTGCAAATGCAGTTGTTTTAAATGAGATTCCGCCCAACAGTACCTGTGTCGGTGTTCCTGCGCATATTGTAAAACGAGACAATAAACGTGTTGCGCCGGCAAAAGAAATTCGTCCTGTTGCGGATTTGGATCAAATTCATATTCCGGACCCGGTATCCATGGAACTTTGCAGTTTGCGGGTTGAGGTTGAAAGAATGAAAAAAAGAATGGAGGAATTAAATCATGATGACAAGTAAGTTGTATTTGTATAATACGTTGACAAGACAGAAGGATGAGTTTAAATCTGTTGAGCCCGGTAAAGTAAGAATGTATTCATGTGGTCCTACTGTATATAACTTTTTCCACATCGGTAACGCACGCCCGTTTATTATTTTTGATACACTTCGTCGTTACCTTGAGTACAAAGGTTATGAGGTGAAATTTGTACAGAACTTTACCGATGTTGATGATAAGATGATTAACAAGGCGAATGAATTGGGTATTACAGTAAAGGAATTGGCAGATCAGTACATTGCAGAATACTTTATTGATGCCAAAGGTCTTGGTATCAAAGAAGCGACAGTTCATCCTCGTGCCACAGAGAACATCGAATCTATTATCACTTTGATTTCTGAACTGATTGACAGAGGATATGCATATAACGTGGATGGTGATGTTTATTACAGCACCAAGAAGTTTGATGAATACGGAAAATTATCTCATCAACCTTTAGAGGATCTGGAAAGCGGTGCACGGATTAATATTAACGAAGACAAGGAAGATCCCATGGATTTTGCTCTTTGGAAAAAGCAAAAGCCGGGTGAACCTGCTTGGGAAAGTCCTTGGGGACTGGGAAGACCCGGTTGGCATATTGAATGTAGTGCAATGGCGAATACCTATCTTGGAAAAACTATTGATATTCATAGCGGTGGTCAGGATCTGATTTTCCCTCATCATGAGAATGAAATTGCACAGAGTGAAGCGGCAAATTGCTGTCAGTTTGCAAATTACTGGGTGCATAATGGATATATCAATGTTGATAACAAAAAAATGTCCAAATCTCTCGGTAATTTCTTTACTGTTCGAGATGTTGCAAAAGAATTTGACTATGCAGTAATTCGTTTCTTTATGCTTTCTGCACACTATCGTAGTCCGATTAACTTCAGCAAGGATTTAATGGAAGGTGCAAAAGCAGGTTTGGAAAGAATCAACACTTGTATTTCTTCTATGGATTTTTTCAAAAAAGCAGCAGTTGATCGTGAGTGCACGCCGGAAGAAGAGGCATTCTTAAATGAATTAGATGGTTTCAAAGAGAAGTTCATTAAGGTTATGGACGATGATTTGAATACCGCAGATGCTATTTCAACTATCTTTGAGTTGGTTGCAGCTGCGAATAAAACAATCACTGCAGAAAGTAATACTGCGGCGTCTGTAATTGAAAAAACAGTTGCACTGATTCGTGAACTTGGCGGAGTGCTCGGTATCTTCTTGAAGGAAGAAGATGACGCTTTGCCTGCAGAAGTTCAAAGCATACTGGATCAGCGTGCAGAAGCACGGAAGCAAAAAGATTGGGCAACCTCTGATGTACTTCGTGATTCTTTGGCTGAAATGGGCTATGCGGTAAAGGATACTCCTCAGGGTCAACAGTTAACCAAACTGTAAAGAGGTAAGGTATGATTGAAAAGATAAAAACGAGTTTTGG
>JAZRCD010000259.1:0-2869 GCA_045635425.1 Ructibacterium sp.
GTTTGGATTGCACCTCCGCAAGGCAACGAAGCACCTCAGGAAGTTGCCTGAGTGACAGTTTCAGGGAAGTTAATTCACCGCATCCTGCATTTTTGTATACGATACGATTGATTAACCGCTCCATATCAGCAATCTGCTTCAAAGCCTCTACCACCTCCGCCCGAAGCAGAGGGTCACGCAAAAGTTCCTCAACCGCTTGGTGACGATTGGCAATGGCACCACAGTTTAAAAGAGGTGCGGTCATCCACTTTCGCATTCTTCTTGCACCCATGGCGGTGTGAGTCTTATCTAAAATATGCAGTAAACTTCCTCGATAATTCCGATCCCGCAGTGTTTCTAAAATTTCCAAATTCCGCAGGGTATACAAATCAATCTGCATCCGCTCAGAATCTCGATCCGTTTCCACACTTTTTAAATTCTTTAATTCAGTTTTCTGGGTTTCTTCCAGATAGAGTAGCAAAGCACCAATAGCAGATACACAATGGGGGCGTTGAGAAAGATCACAATCTTCCAACGGGCCAAACTGTGCAATCACCTTTTTGCCCGCTTCTTGCGGTTCAAAAGACCAATCATAGTAATTTCGTACCATGCCGTGGGTACGACCTTTTACCTCATTGACAAAGGCTTCGTTTTCGTATCCGCGAAGGTTCATAATCACTTCGGCAGGAGTGAATTTAGCCAGTTCGTTGAACAACGGAAGATTATATTCCTCCTGGGGAATTTCTCTTGCAGTACATTCACCGGTGGTAATATCCACCATGGCGATACCTGCCCCTTTTTCTGCCACGTAAATAGAACATAGATAATTGTTTCGACTGGCATCCAAAGCCGTGGTATCCATAATGGTACCGGGGGTAATAACCCGAACAACCTCACGCTTTACAATATCTTTCGCTGTCGCCGGATCTTCTGCCTGCTCGCAAATAGCAGCAGAATAACCGTTTGCAACCAATCTTGCCACATAGCCATCCACCGCATGGAAAGGAACGCCACACATAGGTGCACGTTCTTCCAAACCGCAATTTCTTCCTGTGAGTGTAATATCCAACACTTTGGACGCAGTGAGTGCATCCTCAAAGAACATCTCGTAAAAGTCACCTAAGCGGTACAACAAGATGCTGTCCGGATATTGATCCTTCACCTCGAAATACTGTCTCATCATCGGTGTTAAGCTATCACGATCGATTACCTGCATACGAAATCCCTCATTTCTTCCCTATCTGAAAATAGGAAGAAAACCGCAGACCACCCGGTCAACGGTTTCTCCTTATGAACTTATCTTGTGTTTAGTGACAACCGCTGCAGCTGGAACAAGAACCACTGCAACCGCTGTTTCCACCGCTGATAGCGGTTTTGATAATCTGATCCATAATGTTCAGGGTTCTCTCAAAAGCCTGGTTTGCTTCGATGTATTCCCGAACAGTTGCATTTTCTGCCATCTTGTTGAACTCTGCCTGCAGAAGTTCGTTGATTTCCTTTGCCTCTTCTGCGGTAGGTTGCTTATCCTGAAACGCTTCCATCTTTTCGGTGCGGAAATCGTTGTATGCATTGATCAAATCAATTGCCGCACTGTCCGCTGTCAACGCCTTGTTTGCCTCATCGGCACGCTTTTTAATATCACTGTTGGCAATCAGATCGCCCAGTTCCTTTGCTTTTTCAAAAATTTGTTCGCTCATGATTTTCCTCCTATATCATCTCGCCAAACAAAGACCATGTCTGGCTTTTTGTTATTCTTACCTTTTGAAGGGTTCCTACCATAGCGGAAGAACCTTCAAAGTTTACCACCTTACCGCCTTCCGTACGTCCGGTTAAGGTGTTTTGATTATTCTTACTGGTTCCTTCTACCAAAACATAGAAGGTTTTTCCCAAGCACGCATCGTTTTTCCGCTTGGAAATCTCGTTCTGTACTTCCAGCATCCGATCAAAGTTCCGATGCTTCTGTGTTTCATCCATCACATCATCCATGGTTGCCGCAGGAGTACCCTGGCGTTTGGAATAGATAAAGGAAAAGATGGTATCATATTCCACCAACTTCAAAAGGGATAATGTTTCCTCAAAATCCTCATCAGTCTCACCCGGGAATCCAACGATAATATCGGTGGTCAGAACGATATCAGGCATCTTCGCCCTCACCTTTTCCACCAACTTAAGGTAGTGTTCTCTGGTGTATTTCCGATTCATTGCCTCCAAAATCCTCGTGGAACCCGATTGAACCGGAAGGTGCAACTGCTTGCATATTTTCGGTTCCTCGGCCATGACAGCAATCAGTTCATCGGAAATATCCTTTGGATGAGAGGTCATAAAACGTACCCGCTCAATGCCTTCGACACCACAAACCATCTTTAAAAGTTCAGGGAAACTGCTTCCATCCTCCAAATCGTTTCCGTAGGAGTTGACATTCTGTCCAAGAAGCATAACTTCCCGATATCCTGCCGCAGCAACTTCTCTCACTTCTGCCAGAATATTTTCTGCATCCCGACTTCGTTCTCTGCCCCGCACATAAGGAACAATACAATAGGTACAGAAGTTGTTACATCCGTACATAATAGGAATCTTGGCAAGGGGTGGCGGATCCCGATGATAGGATATTTCCTCAAAAATATGTCCATCCTCGTTCTCTACATCAATGGTTCTTTCTCCCTGCCAAACGCCGGCAAGCAATGCAGGAAATCGATATAACGCGTGGGTACCGAAAACCAGATCCACATGGCTATACTTTTTCCGAATGGTTTCTGCAATATGCGCCTGCTGCATCATGCACCCGCAAACACCGATTACCATGTGAGGTTTGCGCCGTTTTACATGTTTTAGGGCACCTAAGTTTCCAAACACCCGAAGTTCTGCATTTTCACGAACCGCACAGGTGTTG
>JAZRCD010000260.1:0-2534 GCA_045635425.1 Ructibacterium sp.
TCCAACAATGCCAATACCCGTTTCTTGATGTTACTGCATTTCTCGTTCATGGAATTGCCCAAAGGATTTACCAAATCGGCTATCGTAGCGAGATGTTTTTCCACCTCTCCTCTAACCGCTATTTTCCGATATATTGCAAACAATTCTTTTTCATAATCCGGCATATCCTTGAAATAGATGCCTTCGGGATGCTTCAAGAACAACAGGTAAACCGCCTTCTGAACGGGTGGAAGCTCGATTACCAACTGATACGACGGCAAGAAAATGTGAAAATCACGGGTGATATGGATAGGACTCAAATCCTTCATCGGAGCCAACAATGCCCAAATGATATCCCTCGAATATCCCTTTTCCAACAGTTGTGCAATGAATTTTCGGGCTTGAAGGCATGCATCACTTTCGAAAACCTTTTCATCTTCCTCATCAACCTCCTCATCTTCTTCTATGAGGAAACTCATTTTTTTCATGAATTTTCCCCAAACCGCCCCTGTATGGGAAGACGGTTCTTTCACCCGGAATCTTGTCTCATGTCTTACCAAATCTTCTGCATCCGAGTGTTCTTTTGGACTTTCATCTTTGGGCAACTCGGTGAACAATTGTCTCTCCATCTGAACACAGGAACTTCCATGCACCGAACCTATTTCCGATAGAATCTGATGAATACTGTTCTCTATAAAATTCTCTTGTTCCCATACAAAAAACTTGCTCCAAAAAGACTCTTTATACCCTATCGGAAACGCTGTCACATGATCCCCATATAATCCCGTAAGAAGCAACGAAGGGCCTTGTATCTGATCCAATTCCGCATCAGACAAGATCAGTTTGAGAAGGTCGCAAGTACGGATATCAATATGTAACGGCGTCACTTTACCGGTATAATATCTTAACATTTCGGGTGACAGGGAAGCATAGAAATCGGGGATATACAAGAAGGTCAATCCTTGTTCCCGACACTTTTCCTGAAGACGAGAAAGATTCTTTCGGATATAGTCGTTCACCCGCTTGTCATACTCCTTTTCCACATAAACCAACATGCCCCTAAACAAAAGCCAGAGATGATCTATATCTGATATGTAATATTTCTTAACCATAGTTCCAAGATTCCGCTCAAAGTTAATCATTTTCCTCAAAATAATCCATAAACAAGCCTTGTCTATGAATTGAGATTCATAAAAACGGGCCTAAATTTACAACCAAAAAATCACGAATCATGAATACAATAGACCGAATGCCGTTCGATTTTCCGGAATCGCCTAAAGACCTTTCGCAAAACATCATCAAAGTAATCGGTGTGGGCGGAGGCGGAAGCAATGCAGTTAAGAATATGTACAAACAAGGCGTACACAATGTATCGTTTGCCATCTGCAACACCGATAGTCAAGCCTTGGCTAAAGCCAATATTCCTGTTAAAATCCAGCTGGGAAGTGCCGGTTTGGGCGTAGGAGGAAAACCCGAAAAAGGACGGGAAGCAGCCGAATCCAGCAAGAATGAGATAGAATCATTGTTTGACGCTGACACCAAAATGGTCTTTGTCACTTGCGGTATGGGTGGAGGTACAGGCACCGGCGCAGGCCCCGTTATTGCCCAGGTAGCCAAGGAGAAAGGCATACTGACCGTAGGGGTTGTCACCATCCCTTTCTCCTTCGAAAAGAGAGTCCGCATCGAAAAGGCACTGATCGGCGTGGAAGAAATGCGTAAGAATGTGGACGCCCTGCTGGTGATCAACAACGAAAGACTTTGCGACATTTACGCCGACGGGATGACCACCGTAGAACAAGCCTTCTCCAAGGCCGATGACATCCTGACCATTGCCGCCAAAAGCATTTCCGAAATCATTACAACCGAAGGCATCGTAAACCGAGATTTCTGCGATGTCCAGACGGTGATGAAAGACGGTGGAGACGCTATCATGTCCGTGGGCAGAGCATCGGGCGAACACCGTATCGAGAAGGCATTTATTGAAGCCCTCAACTCCCCCTTGCTCAACAACATAGAAATAGAACGCGCCCGCCGTTTGCTATATGTCATCTACACTTGCGACGAGAGCCAGGTAACCATGCGCGAACTCAGCGAAATAAACGGCTTCATGGACGACCTTGCCCCCAACATCGAGGTATTATGGGGCCTGTATCGGGACAATTCCCTGAGCGAAGATGTGAAAGTCACCCTCATCGCCACCGACTTTGAAAAGGAAGACAGCACCGACTCCAACCACAAAAAGGAGGAGGACAAGGGCCACCAATTGAAGGATGGTCTGATAGCGACTTATTACGGCGAAAAGAACCATTGGAAAACTAATAAACCAGTCCGCGAGGAAGCCCCTTCCCAACCCGAAGCACAGGAGCTAAAAGCCTCTCCCGTCGAGGAACCCGCATACGAACCTCAAGCCATAGAGTCCGAAATCTTTGCCGAATCAACTCCGAAGAAGAAAAGTTTTGTTCAACGCTTTTTGGAGAAATTGGGAGAGATTATGGAGGAGGATAAATGAGGTTTTGATGTAGGATTAGAAACATTGGGGTGAACGAATCGTTCAC
>JAZRCD010000261.1:0-7312 GCA_045635425.1 Ructibacterium sp.
GTCTTGACAGAATCGTGACAGGTGTTCGCTAACATGAAAAATTTTTTAGAAAATTCCCAAAAACACTTGACAGAGCAGATATGTTGTGTTATGATATATAGGCTTTCGCAAGAGGCCATGCGCCGGAGTGGCGGAACTGGCAGACGCCCGGGACTTAAAATCCCGTGGGAATTTTCTCCCGTACCGGTTCGATTCCGGTCTCCGGCACCAATTAAATATCGCAGGGTAGAGCAGCTTGGTAGCTCGTCGGGCTCATAACCCGGAGGTCGGGGGTTCAAATCCCTCCCCTGCACCCAGAAATGAAGAACAGTCGTCGCATGACGGCTGTTTTTCGTTTTATAGCCATCTTCTCCAAAAAAACTCCTGTTGAATTGTGTTATATTCACATTGACATCTCTTTGGAATATTTTGTATAATGAAGAAAACATAGGAGGTGTTTTAATTATGAAAAACAAAAAAATAATTGCTTTGATCGTAGGGTTACTTTGTGTGGCACTTACCTTAATTGGTGTATTTAAAGCTATCAATGATCCTTTCTACAACCTGCCTTTCTTCAAACTTTTGATGGAAGAATCCGACATTCAACAACATAGCGCACAATTAGAACAGGCTTTAGAAACCTTTGAATCCGCATCCGATGAGCAAATTGCTGCTTGGGAAGAAACATATTCTGTCAGCTATGATGCTATGGTTGACTACTGCAAGAATCCATCCATTACCAACGTTGTCGGTTTGGGAACCCTGGACGGATTCATTGAACAAGAAGTAGCAGACATTTGCCGCATCTTCCTCTATGTTGTAATCGGCTATGGTGCATTTGTTGCTCTGTTTTCACTTCTTGGTGCATTGCTCAAGAAAATGGCATTTCCTATCATTGCTATCATTTTCTCCATTGGTTTCTATTTGGCATTTGTGAACATTCTTTTCTTTGTATTGTTCCTTGTTTTGTCCATCGCACATGCCGTTCTTATCAAAAAGCCGAAGCAAGTTGTGATGCAATAACAAAAATAAAAAAGTCGCCGAGATGGCGACTTTTTTTATTTCTTAATTCTTCTCGTGGTATACTTCAGAGCAAGAACGCTGATGAAATAGAACACCACAATAAAGATAATAAAGCATAACCAACATTTCAAAATACCTGCAGGCCCGCCGGTAAATTTGTCCATATCCTCTGTGCTGATCCAATCAATGCTCAGGTTTGGAATGTCCGCAACCTTTTCTGCCAATTTGGATTCCAACGTGGTAATATTTCCTATCTTACCAAAGGCTTCCATGCCCCACTTACTGATGGTGAGATTTGCCACCTTGCTTGCAAGACCATTCAATTCAAACAGCACCCCTGCCATAACCAGCTGAATCAACAGCAAAAGAGGCATCACCGTCATAGCCACAATAGGATTGGGGACTGCACAGGAAATCACAAACGCCATGGCATCCGAAGCAAACACAATCAGGAAAATGGTAATCAGATAACAAAGAGGATTGCCGATATCACCTTTGTCCAGCATACAAAGATAGAAAATAACAAAGACAATCACACTCTGAACTGCACATAATAAAAACTGATAGATAAAATGCGCCGCCATATAAGAAGATGCTTTCAACGACTTATCCAACTCATCCTTAACGATGTCGTTCTTCTCTCGGCATACCAACTGAATGGAGTTAAAAATACCAATCCATATGCAAACACAGATGAGGGAGAACAGACCTGACTTGGTTCCTTCAAAGTACTCAAACATGTTCTTTTGTGTTACAAACATAACCAGGAAGGTTATAATTATACCAATAAAAATAGAGATGATACTTTCTTTCCTCAAAGTACGAAAAAACTTTTTGGTATAAATTTGTATCTGCAATAAGGCTTTATCTTCCATATCCGCTCATCCTCCTATACTTTTCTACAAATTCATCGGCTCGCCCTTCGCCATTTTCTGATTTAGGATTAATCAGTTTGGTAATATCCTTCAGTGCATCTACGCCGAAGAATTCCAATGCCTCAGGCACCGAACCGCAAAAGGCAAGTCGACCGATTCCGTCTCGGTTGCTCTTTGCCAGAATAATAACCTTGGTATAGATTCTCTCGGGGGACGGATATGAGGCATAGTTATGGGAAATCAACATGACCATTTTTCCCACATCGGATAATGCCTTTAGATTGTTCATAAGTTCCATTCCGCTTTTGGGGTCAAGACCGGAATCAGGCTCGTCCAGGAAGAAAATATCCGAGTTGGTCACCACCTCATTGGCAATGGCAGCGCGTCTTTGCTCACCACCGGATAACTTCCGTATTTCCATCTTCGCTTTGCTCTTTAGTCCCAACGTATCCAATGTCTCCAGCACAAACTTTTCCCGTGCCGCTTTGGACATTTTCGTTTTACAACGAAGAACGCAGGTATCGGTTACAACATCAATCAGACGTTCTTCTTTTCGAATGGGCAAAGTCTGCGGAACGTATGCAATACTGGAAGTCAGGTCTCCATTTCCTGCAGTTGGCCTGCCACCGATATAGATGTTTCCGCTGATATCATACTTACCAAGGACTGAATTCATAAAGGTAGATTTTCCGGCACCACTTCCGCCAATGATAAGGGCAAAATCACCCTTTATCTATGTTCAGGTTGATATCCTTAAGCAGAACCTTTTTCTTCATTTTATCCGTTACGGATGTTTCAGCAAGCCGAATATCAAGTCCCGGCTCGGTCACAAGACAGACACTATAAAGCAACTGACCTTTATCATGATAAATATAGTTATCATCCACTCGAAATACATCCTTATCTCGCACATAACAAGGACCTGTTACCACTTTGTTGTTATATCGCACATTATTACGATTTGATGTGGGTCTTAAAGAGCATCCTACCTCTGTTTTGGTAACAATTGCGTTTTGCCATTGCATTTTACTGCTCTCAAACTCAATCAGCTTTTTTGCCGAAAGTCCAATACTCAAATCACCGGCATTATGCTTCACTCTTTTCCACTTGGATCTTTTGTCATAATTGGTGGAAAAAATCATGGTTACTGCATTGTCGTGGGACTTTCGCTTATCAATATTATCAATTCGGATGACATCCCCATCCTGCAATTGTATTGGCGTTTTGCAGGGGTTAACACCCTCTTTAAACAATACACCATTGATGAAAGTTCCGTTAAAACTATCCAGATCCCGATAATAATAGCCTTTGCCATCCGCTACTAATTCTCCGTGAACACGGGATACAATGGGCGAATCTATGGCGATATCCGGTTCATTTCCGGGCACCTGACGGCCAATCTTCATGCTTCCACTCAGATTAACAATAGTAGCCTCATTACCGATATCTGTAAAAATAATCAAATATGCTTTCGGCACCCCTCCACCGGGTACCACGGGAACGGATGCCATGCCGGCACCTCCCGGTATTATTCTACTTCTCATCTGTTTCTCCTTATTGACACAATTATCTCAAACCATTGAGGAATCTATACTGCATTAGATAGAATCCGGTGCGGAAAAGAAGGATGATGTTTTCTTTTTCTCATCGGTTGTCAATTTTTCTTCGCTAGCACCACTGATATTTTTTTCTTCACCACGTTTCAAAGCGGAGTCACTCTGAACTTTGGTAATTTCTCCATCCGAAACGCCGGTTTCTGCATCAGCCTTTGATCTCATATTGATACGCAATTTACCGCCTGCGGGTGCTTTATCCATCTTGGTTTCCATCTCATCATGGTCAGAGGTCGACCGTTTCATACGATTAATCAACCGTCCGGGTTTGCTTGTTCCGACATCAGAGCCGGTGGTTTCTACACCACCTGCGCCCTTCCATGAATCACTTCCGTAATTGGTTTCAAAGACGTCTATGCTAGCATCCAATGTCGCAAACGGATCTGCCACCAATTTCTTTCCGCCGGTTGCAAGAAGTTCCAAATCTTCCAACATTTCTGCAGGGGTCTTGTAACGCTTTACCAAATCCGCAGAACATGCACGCATAACAATGGCCTTCAAATTCTTACTTCCGTTTGCAGGAGACGGGAATGGCGCTCCTGAAATACGCTTTGTGATGGCTCCATGCAAGCTCTCTTCTGTATTAACAAAAGGAAGTGCCCCATTGTTTAAGAATACATAAAGAACCAGACCCAGACTATAAACATCCGATGATATACCATAGGATCCCGTGGTATTGCGACAGATTTCGGGAGCGGTATATGCAACCGTTCCGATGTTCATGGTATAATGACTGGAAAACTCTGAAACAATCTTGGCAATACCAAAGTCACCCAGTTTATACGTCCCATCCACATCAACAAAAATATTCTGTGGCTTGATATCCCTGTGGATAATCCCATGCTCCGATGCATACATAAGAGCCTTACATACATCCATACCAAGTTTAATAACCTGGTTTTCGCCCAACTTCTCGCCCTCGTTCAAAGGCTTGAGTTTTTCCATTTTGATAAGAATATCAATTTCTGACAACTGATCGTTCTCATCATAGATCTTCCGCTGGGTGCTATCATGATAATGCACTATATTGGGACAACTGGAAAGAGCACGAAGAATTTTTATCTCATTCAGCGCACTATCCGGAATCTCCACCCGATCATGGTGATTCTTTTTCACCGTCACAATTTTTAAGGCCGCAACCTCTTTTAGGCCCATAGCGGTTGATTGAATCTCAAACACACTGGACATGGCGCCTTCTCCGAGAAAATTCCCTGTATAGGTCCAATTTTCCCACAAAGGTTCATAACTTTTTAGTCTTTCTTCTACGGTTTTCAATGCCAACACTCCGATTACAAACAATATTAGAAACAGAAAAGAGAGCAGGATTTACAAAAATCCTGCCTCTTTTTTTAGCCCTTTACTACGATGTTAATTAATTTTTTGGGAACAGCAATACATTTCACCATTTCCTTGCCGCCGATGAGTTCTTGAACCTTCTCATTGGCCAGTGCTACTTCCTGCATCTGGGCAGGATTCAAATCAGGAGAAATGAGAATCTTGTCTCTTACTTTACCGTTAATTTGAATGGCAATCTCTACCTCAGCTACCTTCAATGCGGCCTCGTCGTACTTAGGCCAAGGATAAACCGACAGATCCTCTGTTCTTCCTACCATTTCCCACATTTCGGAACAAATATGGGGCACAAAGGGAGAAAGGAGAACAATCAGGCTTTCGCTGGCTTCTTGAATCAAAGCCTTATGATAATCCTCTGCTGCCACTTTTTCCTTATATGCATAAAGAGCATTTACCAATTCCATAATGGAACTGATTGCAGTATTGAAACTGAATCTGTCACAATCATCGGTTACCTTCTTGATGCTTCCGTGAACTGCCAGACGAAGTTTCTTTTCCTCTGCATTCAGGCTATTTTGATCGATGGTTGCCTTCTCACTATAGGGCATCAGTTCTTCCACTGCACGCCATACACGATTCAGGAACCGATACGCACCCTCTACTGCGGTATCGTTCCAGTCAAGGTCTCTTTCGGGGGGAGCCGCAAAGAGGATAAAGAGACGGGCGGTATCTGCACCATACTTCTCGATAATCTCATCAGGGCTTACTACGTTACCCACCGATTTGGACATCTTACTACCATCTTTCAGCACCATACCCTGTGTGAGCAGGTTTGCGAAAGGCTCCTCGCAAGAAACATAACCAAAGTCATGGAGTGCCTTGGTGAAGAATCTCGCATACAAGAGATGGAGAATCGCATGTTCTACACCACCGATGTACTGGTCAACATTCATCCAGTAATCTGCCTTTTCCTTACTGAAAGGCATTTCGGCATTGTGGGGATCGGTGTAACGGAGGAAATACCAAGAGGAACATACAAAGGTATCCATGGTATCAGTTTCTCTCTTTGCCGCACCGCCACACTTGGGACAGGTGGTATTCACAAAATCAGGACATTCGCTCAAGGGAGACTTACCCTGACCGGTAAACGTTACATTTTCGGGGAGCATAACGGGAAGTTGATCTTCGGGGATTTCCACGGTTCCACACTTCTCACAATATACTACAGGAATGGGAGCACCCCAGTATCTCTGTCTGGAAATCAGCCAGTCACGAAGACGGAAGTTAACCTTCTTTCTTCCAATGCCCTTTTCCTCAGCATATTCAATCATCTTCTTCAGGGCTTCCTGATTGTTCAGGCCATCAAAGATGCCGGAGTTTTCCATAATACCCTCTGCCGCAAAGGCTTCGGTCATATCCTCTGCCTTCATGTTCTGGCCCTCAGGCTGAACCACGATTTCGATGGGCAGGTTATACTTCTTGGCAAATTCAAAATCTCTCTGGTCATGTGCAGGCACACCCATAACCACACCGGTACCATAGTCCAGGAACACATAGTTTGCTAAGTAAAGGGGAATCTTCTCCTCGGTGAAGGGGTTGATCATATAACAGCCGGTGAATACGCCCTCTTTTTCAGTATCGGTGGAGGAACGTTCAATCTCGGTCTGTCCGTGAACCTTTTCAATAAAGGCACGGCAGTCTGCCTCTTGAGGCTTGCCTGCAATGAGTTTATCCACCATGGGATGCTCGGGAGCCATTACCATATAGGACACACCATAGATGGTGTCGGGTCTGGTAGTGAACACAGTTAATGTTTCGTCGGTACCGTCCAGTTTGAATTCCATCTCGGCACCCTCACTACGACCAATCCAGTTAGCCTGCATGGACTTTACCTTATCAGGCCAACCGCCAAGCAGGTCAATATCATCAAGGAGTCTTTGTGCGTAATCGGTAATCTTAAAGAACCATTGTTCCAGATCCTTCTTACCAACTTCACTCTTACAACGCTCGCACTTGCCATTGACTACCTGCTCGTTCGCAAGTACGGTTTGGCAAGAGGGACACCAGTTTACAAAGGACTTCTTCTTATAAGCAAGACCATGCTTGTAAAGTTGCAAGAACATCCACTGGGTAAACTTGTAGTAGTCCGGCTTTGCAGTAGCCACTTCTCTTTCCCAGTCGTAACTAAAGCCCAGTCTCTTGAGCTGTTCTCTCATATTGTCGATGTTTGCCCAAGTCCAGTCTGCAGGAGGGGTACCGTTCTTAATTGCCGCATTCTCAGCAGGCAGACCAAACGAGTCCCAACCCATGGGATGCAGAACATGAAATCCCTGCATCTTCTTATATCTTGCTACCACGTCACCGATGGAATAGTTCCGCACATGTCCCATGTGGAGATTACCGGAGGGGTAGGGGAACATTTCCAAAGCATAGTACTTAGGTTTCCCTGTTTCTTCCTGAATTCGGAACGCACCTTCCTCATCCCAGCGTTTTTGCCATTTTTCTTCAATGTCTTTGAATTGATATTTC
>JAZRCD010000262.1:0-1840 GCA_045635425.1 Ructibacterium sp.
CATTTTTCTGCCAAGCATTGACATAGCAGCATTTTGAGCCCGAACCAGAACATCCATTTTCTTTGCCCCCACCGACTATACTTTATTTCTTGCCTTTAACCGGCTTTTCTACCGGAGTAAAGGGAGTTGCTTCTCCATCCTCGCCTGCATCTACCGCAGGAAGTGCACAAGCCTCTCGCACCTTCATTTCAATCTCGGCACAGAGTTCGGGATTCTGTCTGAGAATCTCTTTAACACCCTCTCTGCCCTGACCCAATCTCTCATCATTATATGAGAACCAAGAACCGGTCTTTTTCACAATATCCATCTCTACAGCCATATCCAGAACATTTCCTTCCCTGGAAATACCCTCGCCATAGATAATATCAAATTCCGCCTCTTTAAAAGGAGGTGCAACCTTATTCTTTACAACCTTAACCTTGGTACGATTACCAACCATACCACCATCTGCCTTAATGGTTTCAATTCTCCGAACATCCATACGAACGGATGAATAGAACTTCAATGCACGACCGCCGGTTGTGGTTTCCGGATTACCAAACATCACGCCAACCTTTTCACGAAGCTGATTGATGAAAATTGCGGTTGTATTCGACTTGCTGATAACCGAAGTCAATTTTCTAAGCGCCTGAGACATCAAACGCGCCTGCAAACCAACATGAGCATCGCCCATTAAACCTTCGATCTCCTGCTTGGGAACCAACGCCGCAACGGAGTCAACAACGATAACATCAATGGCACCGGAACGAACCAACTGTTCGGTGATTTCCAATGCCTGTTCGCCGGTGTCCGGCTGAGAAACAATCAAATCATCGATTCGAACACCAAGTTTTTCCGCATAAACAGGATCAAGCGCATGCTCTGCATCAATAAATGCAGCCTCGCCGCCCATTTTTTGTGCTTCTGCAACAATATGTAAAGCAACGGTTGTTTTACCGGAGGATTCCGGACCATAAATCTCCACAATACGACCTCTGGGTACACCACCGATTCCCAATGCTGTATCCAACGAGAGAGAGCCTGTGGGAATTGCTTCAACATTCACAACCGGCTTTTCACCCAATCGCATAACTGCACCGGAACCATACTGCTTCTCAATATTACCAAAAACGCTTTCTAACGCCTTTCTTTTTTGCTCATCCATAAACATTCTCCTTATCTTATAAGATATCTTTTTTACCTTATAAAATATTATAAATTACCATATCTATGGTGTCAAGATTTTTTTCAACCACAAGATATACTTTTTTGCTATTTCTGTATGCCATAAAATCGAAGTGCATTTTCCGTGGTAATCCGCTCCAGTTCCTCACGGGAAACACCTTTGATTTCCGCCATTTTATCTGCAACATATCCCACATATCCGCTAAAATTTCTCTCTCCGCGATGGGGTTCCGGAGCCATGTAAGGACAATCCGTTTCAATCATCAATCGCTCCAGCGGAACTGCCTGACATGCCTCTACCGCACGTCGTGCATTTTTAAAGGTCAAAACACCGGTGAAGGAAACCATAAAACCCATCTTTACCAATTCTTTTGCTGTCTCGGCACTTCCCGAGAAACAATGCATTACACCATTGGTAACCCCTTCTTCTTTCAGGATTCTGATCGCGTTTCCTTTCGAGTCCCGATCATGCACCACAATGGGCATTTGAAGTTCCTTTGCCAATGCAATCTGTTTTCTGAATCACTCTTCTTGAACCTTTTCATCGTATCCATCATAGTGATAATCAAGACCAATTTCACCAATTGCCCTAACTTTTTGGTTGTTCACGGCAAGATTGCGAAGTTGATTCAAAACATCATCATTCATTTCCTCCGCAACCCCCGGATGAACACCA
>JAZRCD010000263.1:0-6857 GCA_045635425.1 Ructibacterium sp.
TAGATAAAACAAAAAAGCCATAGATTGCGAATGCAATCTATGGCTTTTACTTTTGTGATTAGTTGCCCATCATCTTTGCAACTTCGTCTGCGAAGTTGTCTTCTCTCTTTTCGAGACCTTCACCGGTTTCGAAACGAACGAACTGCTTCAGAGCGATGGTAGCACCGATCTTCTTGCCAACGGATTCTACGTACTGAGCAACAGTTTCCTTGTTCTCAGCCTTAACGTATTCCTGACCCATCAGGCAGATTTCCTTCAGTTCCTTAGCCAGACGACCGGTAATCATCTTCTCGATGATGTTGTCAGGCTTAGAAGCGTTCTTAGGATCGTTCTTCAACTGTGCAATCAGGATTTCCTTCTCGTGGTTCTTGTACTCTTCAGATACATCTGCATCGGACAGGTACTTGGGGTTCAGTGCTGCAATCTGCATTGCAACGTTCTTCAGGCACTCGGTAACATCGTCGTTGCTGGGAGCATCAGCTTCAACCAGAACACCAATCTTACCTGCAGCGTGGGTATAGGTGGTAAGAGCACCTGCGGTTTCGATTCTTGCGAAACGACGGATGTTCATGTTCTCGCCGATGGTAGCAATCTTCTCGGTCAGAACCTCACCTACAGTCTTGTCATCAAGCTTCAACTCTTTCAGAGCTTCAACATCAGCGGGGTTACCCTCAGCGATTGCTTCTGCAACGCCCTGAACAAAGTTCTGGAAGTCGTCGTTCTTTGCAACGAAGTCGGTCTCGGAGTTAACCTCAACCAGTACACCAACGTTTCCGTTAACGTATGCCTTAACAATACCTTCAGCAGCAATTCTGCCTGCCTTCTTAGCAGCGGTAGCCAGACCCTTTTCTCTCAGGTACTCAACGGCCTTGTCCATATCACCGTCGGTCTCGGTCAGAGCCTTCTTGCAGTCCATCATACCGCAGTTAGTCATTTCTCTCAGCTTTTTTACGTCTTGTGCTGTAAATGCCATAGTAATCTTCCTTTCTGTATTTAGAATATCAATAGGGACGAAATTAGTCGTCCAGCATGTCCAGATTTACATCTGCAGCTTCTTCTGCAGGAGCAGCTGCCTCGGGAGCAACCTGCTCACCCTGTCTGCCCTCGATAATTGCATTACCGATGGTAGAAACGATCAGTTTTACCGCACGGATTGCATCGTCGTTACCGGGGATGGGGTAATCAGCTTCTTCGGGGTCACAGTTGGTATCAACGATTGCGATTACGGGAATACCAAGCTTGTGTGCCTCAGCGATAGCGTTCTTTTCTTTTCTGGGATCAACAACGAAGAGAGCGGAGGGAAGATCCTGCATTTCCTTGATACCGCCCAAGAACTTCTCGAGACGTTCCTGCTCTAAGTTCAGCTTGATAACTTCCTTCTTGGGAAGGAGAGCCATGGTGCCGTCCTCAGCCATCTTTTCCAACTGATACAGACGCTTAATTCTGTTCTTGATGGTCTTGAAGTTGGTGAGCATACCGCCCAACCATCTTGCGTTTACAAAGTACATACCGGTTCTTTCAGCTTCCTCGCGGATAGCGTCCTGAGCCTGCTTCTTGGTACCAACAAAGAGAACGTTGCCGCCCTCTGCTGCGATGTCCCGTACGAAGTAGTAAGCTTCCTCAATCTTCTTTACGGTCTTCTGCAGGTCGATGATGTAGATACCATTTCTTTCGGTGAAAATGTACTCCGCCATTTTGGGGTTCCACCGACGAGTCTGATGTCCGAAGTGAACACCGGCCTCTAACAACTGCTTCATTTGAATAACTCCCATGATTTAACACCTCCATAGTTTTTTCCTCCGCCTGGGTCATCTTGCTCTGAAACCGTCATGGGTGTGCGGCACTTTTCGAGCAATCAACAAGCGTGTGTGATTAAGCTATTTGGACAGTTCTGTCCAAACGCCATAATAGTATATCACAACTTATTTCATATGACAAGTATTTTTTAGAAAATTTTGAGAAATTTTTTCACAAAAAGAACCGCCTAAAACGGGCGCATATGTATATAATTACTATAGTAAGAAAGTTTGACAAATAAAGTTCCTTGTGATACAATACAGGATAGGATATTTTACGCAAAACAAGGAGAAAATGGGAAATGCAATTTGTAATGGACTGTCTTGACATCAATGAAAAAGGAAATCTGCAGATGGGCGGATGCGACTTGGTGGAGGTTGCCGCTGAGTTTAAAACGCCTCTTTATGTAATGGATGAAGTAACCATTCGGGAAAACTGCAGAAAATACACAAAAGCCATGGAAGAATACTACGACGGTAGAGGAAGAGTTCATTATGCCAGCAAAGCCCTTTCTTGTAAGGCTTTATATCGCATTATGTTGGAAGAAAACATGGGTGTTGATGTGGTTTCAGGCGGAGAACTTTATACCGCCCTTGCTGCAGGATTCCCGGCAGAACATATTTGTTTCCATGGAAACAACAAGACCGAGGATGAACTTGTGATGGCGTTGGATGCAGGTGTTGGCAGAATCGTGGTTGATAACGACTACGAACTGGAGATGCTGAACCGTCTGGCAGGAGAACGTGGTATTGTGGCAGAAATCTTCTTTCGGATTAAGCCGGGTATCGATGCGCATACCCACAGTTTTGTTCAAACGGGTCAGATTGACTCTAAGTTCGGTGTAGCCTTGGAAACCGGTGAGACGGAAGAAATCATCCGAAAGGCTGTTGGTATGGCGAATGTCTCCTTGGTGGGATTGCATTGTCATATTGGTTCGCAGATTTTTGAACTGGAACCATTCTGCCTGGCGGCTAAGACTATGCTGGAACTGATTGCTAAGATTCAAGAGAATTTTGGTATTACAATAAAGGAGCTTAACTTAGGCGGTGGCTTTGGTTGTAAGTATGTGGAGAGCGATACTCCCATCAACTACGATGCATATATTCAAGCTGTTTCCAAGGTGGTAAAAGAAGAAGCGGAGCGCCTCGGTATACCTTGTCCCTTTATGTTGATGGAGCCCGGCCGATCCATTGTGGCAGAGGCGGGATTGACCATTTATACTGTGGGATGTGTCAAGGAGATTCCGGGAGTTCGCACCTATGTTTCGGTTGACGGTGGTATGGCGGATAATCCCAGATATATTATGTATGAGTCAGAGTATACAGCGGTACTTCCTCAAAACCCTGCAGGAACACCGGAAATGACCGCAACCATCGCAGGAAAGTGTTGTGAATCAGGAGATATCCTGATTGAAGAGGCAAAGATCCCTGTTGTAAAACCGGGAGAGTTGTTGGCAATTCAGACCACCGGTGCATACAATTACTCTATGGCAAGTAACTATAACCGCATCCCAAGACCTCCTGTTGTAATGGTAAAGGACGGCAAAGCCTATGAAGTGGTTCGTCGGGAACGGTATGAGGATCTTATTTCATGTGACTTATAGGAGGGGTTTTTGTGGGTTTATTATCACTTTTATCTAATACATCATTATCCTTTCAGGAAAAACTGCTCTATGGTTTAGCTGTTGCATTTGCGGTGTTGTTGTCCCTTTCGGTGCACGAACTTTCCCATGGACTTTCGGCATATTGGTTGGGGGATAAGACAGCAAAAAATTCCGGCAGATTATCTTTAAATCCAATCCACCATATGGATCCGATTGGTGCTTTGTGCTTGTTCTTGTTCGGTTTTGGTTGGGCAAAGCCTGTGCCGGTGAACCCTTGGAATTTCCGCAGTAAAAAAGGCGGTATGGTGATTACCTCTCTGGCGGGCCCCATTTCTAATTTCATCCTTGCCTTTCTGGCACAGTTGGGTGTTGTTTTGCTGGGTAGGATGAGTTTTGCCGGCGATACACAATTTTCATTTATGGTTGTAAGTGTGGGTTATATCATCTGTCAGTACCTGAGGTATATTAACTTAGGTTTGGGACTTTTCAACCTGATTCCCATTCCGCCCTTGGATGGTTCTAAGGTGCTTAATGCCATCTTGCCCCAGCGTCTTTATTTCAAGATTATGGAGTACGAGCGGTATGGATTTATTATTTTGATTCTGCTTATCAATCTTCCTGTATTTGATCAGTTATTACTTGGAGCAGAATCTGCGATTATGAACTTTTATGATGTGATTATTGGCTTAATCATTCACTAAGTAAGGTGTAAGTATGGAACAAATCAACTACAAACTGGAACATTTTGAGGGTCCTTTGGATCTGCTATTGATTTTGATTCGAAAGAATAAAGTCAATATCTATGATATTCCCATCTCTATGATACTGGATCAGTATTTGGCGGTGGTGCAGGAAATGCAGGAACTGGATCTGGAGGTTTCCAGTGAGTTTCTGGTTCTTGCGGCAACGCTTTTACAAATCAAGTCCAGAATGCTCCTTCCTAAGGAAGAAGAGGAGGATGGTGAGCAGATAGACCCCCGAGAAGAATTGGTTCGTCGTCTGTTGGAATATAGCAGAATCAAAGAGGCGGCAGAATATCTTCGCCCGAGACAGAATATTGGTGCCACAAGATTCTACAAGGCTCCGGACGCCATTGAACGTCCTCCGGCAGAATGGAACTATGCCAGTATGACACCGGAAAATCTGGTGGAAGCGTATAAACGTGCCTATCAACGGTTAGAGCGGAAACAACCGCCCCCCAAACATTCTTTTGAGGGTATCGTAGGCCATGAAAAAGTGTCGATTCGGAAAAAGGTTTCGGGCATTTGGAGTCGACTTTTGAAGAAGAGTAAAATGATGTTTAAGGAACTGTTCAAAGGTGCCAAGAGTAAGCCTGAGGCGGTAGCATCCTTTTTGGCAGTGCTGGAACTGATTAAGATGAAAAAAATCCGGGTAGAATACGGAGAAGATATGGATATAGCCAATCCCAAGGTGTTCCGCACCGATGATGGGAATGTGGATTTGACCGGAATTGAGGATTAAGCATGGAAAAGAAAGAAATCAAATCAATTATCGAAAGCATTTTGTTTGCCGCAGGCGATGCGGTGGAACTGGATCGGATTGCCGATATTGTTGATGTGGACAAGCGTTCCCTCAGAAATATCCTGAAGGAAATGATGGAAGAGTATCAGTTTGAACGGCGTGGCATTCAGATTATCAAATTAGAGGATGCCTATCAAATGTGTACCCGTGGTGAATACCACGATTACATAGCGCTGTTGGCAGAACCCAGACGGAAACAGAGTCTCTCCAATGCGGCTATTGAGGTTCTTGCCATTGTTGCTTACAAGCAACCGGTGACACGGAGTGCCATTGAACATATTCGTGGCGTTAACTGTGACTATGTGGTAAATCGTTTGGTGGAACGTGGCTTGATTGAAGAGGTAGGACGTCTGGATGCCCCGGGAAGACCCTTGTTGTTTGGAACAACGCAGGAATTCCTTCGTTGTTTTGGTGTAGAAGGGGTTGAAGAGTTGCCTGATTATGAAGAGTTTGGCCAAACGGACGAGGCACAGCAACTGGAAATGGAATTGGCACAAATGGCAGGAACGGAAGAAGAAATCGATGAAGCAAAACAAGATGCGGTAACATTGGAAGAAACAACGGAAGATGTGGCGCAGGCATCTGAATCTTCTGCTCAGGTGGAGGATGAAGAATAGAGCAAAGGGGGAGCCCTATGCAGGTGATATGGTGGATTTTGTTTTCACTTCTGGGTGTGATTCTTTTGGGTGGAGCGCTGCTTTTTTGGCATCGATGGAGTTTGTATCTGCACTTCTATGATAAGAAAATAGAGATAGAACTTCGCGGATTCGGACTTCGCAAACGGGTGTTCTACCGAGATTTTTCCAAGCCGAAAAAGGCGAAAGTGACCATTTCTGGCAAGGTGAAACAAGAAAAGAAAAAGTCTGAGAAGGAAAAGAAAAAAAGGTTTAACCTTACTGAACGCTTGAAAAATGATAAAAAGCGTATTTATGATAAGGAAAAAGGTGGTTATCAGCCGGGTGGGTTGAGCCAGGTCCTTGCGGACTATCGGGAAACTTATCGGGATATTCGAGAGGTGTTGCACACCTTTTTGGCAGATACCAGACATCGGATTGAAATTTCATCCATGCAGATTCGTTTGGATTTTGGTACGGGGAATCCTGCACACACGGGAATGACCTATGGTATGATATGGAACCTGGTGGGGTTAGGATATCCTATTTTAGTTCGGTATTTTAAAGCGGCGTATCCATCCTTGGAGGTTACACCGGACTTTTATCATCCAAGATTTGATTTGGAAGTCAAGAGTATAATTAAAGTAAGACCGGCACATATTATCAATGCGGTTTTGAAGCAGGCATGGCGCTCGGGTATTACTTATGTGAAACAATATTTTACAAAAGGAAGTGGAAAATATGTCAGAAAATAAGCACGCAATTGAGGGGATTATGCAAACCTCCCTTCAGGGACTTAAGAGCATGATCGATGTAAATACCATTGTAGGAGATGCAATTACTACACCGGACGGATCGGTGATTATTCCCATCTCTAAGGTGGCAATCGGTTTCGGTGTTGGCGGTTCAGAATTTGAGAAGTTTAACACCAAAGGCGGAAAAGAACCTAAGGATATGTTTGGTGGTGCAACCGGCGGCGGTATCTCTTTGACTCCGGAAGGCTTTTTGGTTGTTGGTGGCGGAAAGATTCGTATGATTCCTGTAACACCCCAGAACAGTGTTTATGACAGACTTCTGGATCTGGTTCCTGATGCTATTGATAAGGTAACCGAAGCTTTTTCCAAAAAAGATAAGGTGAATGTGACTGTTGAGGACCTTGACGAAGAAGATTTTGTAGTAGAAGACTAAGAAAAAAGGGTTCTCCTATGGGGAACTCTTTTTATGATAATTGATGGAAAAGGAATTCCGTGGTATGATACCGGCAGGTGAAAGATATGGCGAATATAAAAACAAATGCAATG
>JAZRCD010000264.1:0-3048 GCA_045635425.1 Ructibacterium sp.
GTAGAAGAGGAAGTTGTAGAAGAAATCTAAGCAACTACTGATTCTGAAACAATTCGAAATCGTTTCGATTCAATGAAAAGGCCACCCTTATGGGTGGTCTTTTTTTGAGAAAATATTCGGAATATCTCCCCGCTGTAAGAAGGTGAGAGGCGGGGGAAAAAGAAAGCCAAGTTTTCCATATATGGAGAACTTGGCTTTGGCTTTTGGTATTACTATGATTATTCCCATTAAGAGAGACGTTGATGAGCGTTTACTGGTGGTGTGCCTTGCGAAATGCAAGAGGATTTTTACCATAGGTATCCCGGAAGATTTTTCGGAAGAAACTCTCATTCTCGTAGCCAATGGTGTGAATCAAATCGCTGATGGGAAGATCGGTATTTTTCAGCAATGACTCTGCCAACTCAAGACGCTTTTTTTGAAGAACTGTTTTAAAGGTTGCACCCATTATGCTTTTGACCAGATTTCCGGTATAGGTGGTAGAATAGCCTAATATTGCAGATAATTCCTCTAAAGAAGCCTTTTGAATATTTTCAGAAAGATAGGCATCAATCTTTTCCTGAATACGATTTTGCTTGCTATCTTTGGCATTTAATGGGAGGATAGGGAGCTGCTCCTGCACTTCCTTCATAGAAGGAATGGAAGGCGCCGCGCCATTTCTGGAAACGGAAATAGCCGAGGCGCAGGATGCTATGCGCAGAATCTCCATGATATCTTTTCCTTGCGAAATACCGGTAGCAAAGAAACCGGTAAAAGTATCTCCTGCAGCAGTAGTATCTACTGTCTTGACCCGGAAGATAGGATGGAAATATCGTCCGTTTTGGTCTTGGTAGATGCAACCCTTCTTGCCTAATGTGAGCATAACCTTTAACTTTGGATAATGTTCTTTGAAGTATTGTAAAATTCCTTCAGGGTAGTCACAGCCGGTCAAACCTTGGGCCTCCACCTGATTCAGAATCAGACAATCAATTAAGTTAAGATCCAGGTTGGTAATGTTCTCGTTAAAGGGAGCCGGCGTCAGAAAAACCTGCATGCCTGCTTTTTTGCCTTGCTGAATAATGTAATCCAAAAGATTAATTTCATTTTGCAAAAGAAGAATGTCCCCCTCTTGAAAATGCTGTAAAACGAAGTCTACCTGCTCCTTGGTAATCATATGATTAGCACCCGGATAAAGGAAGATGGCGTTTTCGCCTTCTGTGGTTAACTGAATGATAGCACAACCGGTTTTTCCGTTTATGGTTTGGAGGAAGGTAGTGTTTACCCTGGATTCATCCATAAGCGTTCTAAGGAATTCGCCGTCTGTACCGATACAACCGGCACAATATACTTCGGCACCGGCATTGGCTAAAGCAATGGATTGGTTGAGGCCTTTGCCACCGGGAAAAACAGAAAGTGTGTCGCTTGTCTCGGTTTCACCGGGGGTTACAATATGGTCAACCGTATATACATAATCGATATTGCAGGAGCCAAAATTCAAAATTTTCATCATCAGCACCCCTTTCTATGTGTCATTATAACAGATAAAATAGATGTTGGGCAAGGACTATTTTTGTGATAAAACAGACCTGAACTGATGTAGTTGTACGATGTTCCATACAAAGTTCGGCTTTTTATGGGAAACGTCTTGTTTTTTCTAATACTATATGATATAGTGGAAGAATATAAGATACAAAAGTGAAACAATGGATGGAAGATAGTCTTGAAGTCGAGGTGAAGAGGGGTGCAGTTTTCTTACATTCAACCCAGATTTAAAAAAGTAATCCATGTTACGGATATTCAAACCATACACTATTTCGAATGCGATGAAAATTTTGTGTTTGATGGAGAGAAACACGATTCATGGGAAATGGTTTATGTGAACAGTGGCAGTGTGGAGGTTCAGCGAGAGGATGAGCGGTTGATCCTGAAACAGGGAAGTATTATCTTTCATGAACCCAATGAATTCCATGCCATCAAGTCTTACCATAGTTCACCGGATTTCTTTGTCATGAGTTTTGTATGTAAATCTGCGGTAATGAAATGCTTTCGTCGGTATCATTCTGTGCTCAACAATACCTTGCGTGCCTTTGTGACGGCTATGGTGCTGGAGGCACAACGTGCATATAACGTGGAACCTGATAGCAGAAGTGACGAGTTTTGGCGGCAGGAAACTATCGGCGGTGAACAGATGGTACGGAACTATTTGGAGCAGTTACTGATTCTTCTTGCGAGGGAGATTTCCTTTCACGATAATACATCTCTTTTTCCTGACAGAGAGAGTATGGAATCCCATTTGGTATCTATGATTAAGGAATATATGAAAGCTAATATTAACAGGAAATTGGATGCGAAGAATATTTGTTTGCAGTTTGGCTATAGCAGAGCATATATCAGCAGATTGTTCAAGGCACAATGTGGAGATTCCCTGATGCAGTATTACTGCAAGTTAAAGGTGGAACGTGCCAAGCAAATGATTCGGGAGAAGAAGCATAATATCAGCCAGATATCCAATATGCTTTCGTTTGACAATCCCCAGTATTTTTCCAGAGTGTTTAAGCGCACCACCGGTCTTACGCCTACGGAGTATGCCAAAACGTTAAAATTGAAGTAAAAAAGATGCACCCTAAGGTGCATCTTTTTCTTCTTTCATGTGAATTGCCATGAGAAAATATCGGTGGATTTCTTCCGGTGTTTCTTTCATGCCGTGTTCTGCCCACCAACGAATGGTCTCTATGAAGGCGGAGGCAATGTGATTTGCCCAGAAACTGTCCGGGAGTTCAGGTGCTTTTCCTTGACTAAGATGCGGAAGAAACTCCTCAATCAGTTGAATTAGTCCATCTTTAAAATAGTCGGAAAATAATTGATTATTTCGGCCCGTCAGCAGTTTTAGAACATGATTGTCATCTTGTTTCAGGTGCTTTAAGAGATGGAGAAAGACAGAGTCAGAGCCGTCGCACTGAAAGATGTGTCGGTGATGTTTTCGGTTTTCGTCCATGTTATCGAAAACGTGACACAACAGTTCTTCGCAGAGTTCTTTAAAAAGCTCTCTGTCTTCTGCTCTTTCAATACTTT
>JAZRCD010000265.1:0-3728 GCA_045635425.1 Ructibacterium sp.
AAGCGGTCTTAGGAAGACAATTAGAGCTCCCAACTCCTTGGCTCACAGAACGACATGGCTACGATCCGACTTCATCTTTTACTATTTCGTTGTTACAGGTTTTACCGGCTTCACCGTCTTTTTTACCGGTGTTTTAGGGACACCGGAACTTGCCTTTGGAGCATCGGTTTTTCCACCTTCCTCATTTTCACGGTGTGGCTCAATAACGGGAACCATACCCAAAACAGGAAGTCCAAAAATTTCTTTGATTTCATCAGCAGACTTGATTGATTTATCAAACATATTCTGCAAGAAAACAATCAAAATGGAGACAACCAGTCCGGCAAGTGCGCCAATAATGGAATTTCTTACCTTGTTGGGTGAAGAAGGACGTTTGGGAGTTTCTGCAAGTTCAATAATGCTTGCACTACCCGCAACGATAATTCTCTCAATTTCCTTCGGTGCACACTTAAGAATTGTATTAGCCAATTTACTTGCCGTCCGAGGGTCTGTGCTGCTTACACTTACCTGCAGGATACCGGTGTTTTCCACGTTAGAAATTTTGGTCATCTTCTTAATCGATTCATAAGAAAGTCCGGTTTTGCTTTCCTTCGCTACATTCTTAAAGAAAGTATTACTGGTTAAAAACTGACCATAGGTTCTGGAAAGTTCCTGAGAAATCATCAGGTCGCTCAAGTCCGTATCTTCCTTCTCATCGCTACTGATTGCGGTAGCACTTCCTGTAATATACAATCTTCCCTGCGCTACATAAACAGGGTCCATCATAAAGGAAGAATAGAAAAATGCGAGCAAGGCAACCACAATGGTTCCAATCAGGATAAATGTCCATTTGGGCATTAATACCTCTATGATCTGTTTCAGATTTAATTCTTCATTCATGAATTATTCAGCCCTTTCCGTCAAAATGCTCGTATTGCTGTGTATTTGGTTGCATCCAAAACAACATCCATTGCACCGGTACCTACAGAGATATCCACAAAGAACTCTTTACCGGAATATGTTTCTGCAAAAGTATTGTTCTTGAACAACTGGTTTAAGGTCAAACCATTGGGGTTTTCAAGAATTTCTAACTTAACACGAATTACCATATCATTGGTATCTCTAACAAGGAGAGACGGATAGAATGTCCATGCCACCTTTACATCCTTGGGGAATGTGGAAGAAATACCCTTCAGGAAACCTACAAATGCATTACCGAAGGCTCTACCAACCTCTGTGTTACCCGCCGCAACTGCAGAATCGTACATGGGTGTCTCGTATACTGCAACAGGAACTTCAGAAAGAATATAGTCATAATCCGCAGCATTGGAAGGCCATGAATATTCTTCCTTTAAGAACTTGGTTTCGTGAACAGTACCAAGGGTTTTGGTTAATCCAACTACTTCATCAAGTTGGGTTAAAATACATGCCAAATCCTTTACGGTAGCCTGTGCTTCCGCATTAAGCTTATCATCACTGTAAAGAAGAATTCCATTGGTTCTTGCGAACTGCAATGCCATCTTTGCGTTTCCGGATACCGCCTTGGTGTCAGAGTAACTTAAATTAGGATTAACGTTAATCGCACCAACAGCCTGACGCATGCTGTAGAAACTCAGCAATGTTACTGCATCCTGTACAGAAATGGGGTTATCCATAAATGCAGTGTTTGCCTTTTCCAGACCGAGACATTCCTCTGCTACCAGCTGCACATCCATAGCATATTCACCTTGGAAATCGGGTAAATTCTTGATGGTGATATAGCTCATGGTGTTTCTTTCGTAGCCGATCTGCAAAGCAAGATGCGCAACCTGACCACCGGTCATGGTTGCATAAGGATCATAAGCAACACCGGTTTTCATGCTATTCCAAACACGCTCTAAAATAACCGGACTAACCACGTCCTTAAAATTAACATAAGGCAGTTCTTGTTCTGCACGTACAATCAATGTTGCAGCCTCTGCACGGGTCAAAGTAGAACTAAGGCGAAGATTCAAACCATCATCACCCTGCATTACACCACGGGTATAGCCCCATGCAACCGCATCGGGATTCTTACTACCCAGTGTTACCGCCATAGGTGCCACCTCAGAGGGCTTTCCGGCACGATTCCAAAGATAATCAATGGCCTCGTCACGAGTTGCAGGTCTGTCAGGATCCGTCATTGCATCAGGATCTCCTCCTGCCATCTTGGCAAACTGCCAACGGGTAACCAATTCATCCGGCTTGAACTCGCCATCAGGAAAACCATTTACGCGACCATCATTACGCATTTTTTCAACAGAAGAAAATGCCCAATGTCCCTCCGGAAGATCCGGGAAGGTTGCCGCCAATGCTGTTGACATAATCAACAAAATGCACAATGGTAAAAGAGCCCAAAACTTTTTCATAATAATAACTCCTTTCGTACGGTTTCAACCGCTTCATGAGAGATATCACAAGTCAAACGATAAATAGGTACTCGTTCTATCAACTGACCACATAGGTCAGCCGCCTCCTGAACGGCATGAAAAAACGGGATTTTTCTGCATTCTCCAAGCAGACGTCCCATCGCTTCCGCCTTAGAAAGAGGTGTGATAATATTATTTTTTCCCTGTTCCAGAAAAACGATCCCGGAAAGCGGGACCTGAGTATTCCGGTTCAGGCGTTCTTTTCCACTCCAGGGACTCCCACACGCCAAAACTTGCTCCGGCATATCCAATCGAAGTACGGGCGTATCATCATTGATATAGTAGGTGTCCGGATAATACTTTCTCCACAAGCCGGTATGTGTACTTTTACCCGTACCGGATGGGGCAGAAAATAAAATTGCTTTTCCGTTCCTTGCAATGCAGGAACTATGCAAAACCATTCTGTTATGACGCAGCAACATCTGTCCAAATGCTTGTCCGGCAAAGACAATCTCTCTGCCCGATGTTTCCACGCCTTCAATTGATAAAATGGATATCTTAACACATCGTTCAAAGAAATCCATGCGTGCGCTTACGATTCCCGGCGCTTCCGGGAACGTACGATATACAGACGACCCTTCCGATGTCTGTACCATATTCCAGATTCCGGCTTGTCCCACAACTTTTCCCTGCGGTACAGGAATCTCTTGCGGCTTTTGAATGATAATCTCAAAATCGCAGATACGCTCCCTCTCATTCTGAAGAGGGAGCGTATACTTTGCTACAAATGAATTCAAACATTCACAGCCGCCTTGTATTTTTGCCACAAGGCCTGAAATTTCACAAAACATGCTTACAGAATAGAAGCGGATCCGTTCAGAACAACCTCTTCGTTTTCTGCATATGCACGCAGCTGCTTAGCACTGAAACCAGTACCGTTCTGAGCGGGCTGATAAACAGACACACCTGCAAAAACAATGTTGTTTTCTTTTTCTAAGCCAACTTTTTCCATCTTGGGCATTTCAAAAGAAGTAACACCCTCAAATGCTAACTTTTTCATGTTAATTCCCCTCCTATTTCTTATTCAGCAGCAACTTCGTCAAGACCGATTCTGCAAACCTGATCACTCAGGATGGTTTCGCCGTTTACAACTGCATAAGCCTGAGCCCAAACAGCAACGCCGTTGTCAATCTTGTAGCCTTCAGCCATCTGATCGAAACCATATACTCTAATTGCATACTTACCATCAGAACCCTGACCTAAAGCAGGAGCCTTGAATACGTTGATTTCGTTCTTTTGAGGACCAAACCAGATACCGTACTCGGAAGCTTCACCTTCGATCTGAGCCAGAGCCAGAACGGA
>JAZRCD010000266.1:0-2114 GCA_045635425.1 Ructibacterium sp.
GCCCACCCGCCCGGGAAAGCCCGGAGGTTACACCGGATAATGTCGAAATTATATCCAAACTCCGTGTCGTTGATCGCTTCCCGGAACATCCGGAGAAGATCGCCATCCGTGTAGATTTCCTTGAACTCTTTCATCTGCGCCTTAGTACGGTCTACCAGATAAGCTTCCGTCATGTCCCTGTCCATCGTGATCTTCATCGTGTTAGCCCTCCTTTTTTCGTTCCCCTCCCGGGGACACTTCAATCATACTACTATACATATAGTTTGTCCAGTGCTTTTTTGAATTTTGGCTAACTTTTTTTGAAATTTCTTAAAGTTGGCTAAAAATAAAGAAATCCCCGGGGTTTCCCCCGGGGTTGTACTTACTCGCACGGAACTTACACGCCGTGCAACATCCGTGTTAGTTTTCTTCGGGCGGCTTGGCTTCCGGGAGTCCGGTAGCAAGCGCAAGCAGGATGGCAGTCACGAAACCGAAACCGCCAGCAGAGAGAACGCCCAACCAGTTTACGTCCCCCAGGACAACCGCCCCGGTTCCGATATAGGCCAGAGCCGATTCTGCAAACGTCCTGACAGCCCGGATCAGAGCCGCCTTTAACCATTCTTTCCAACTGTTCATGTTTCCTTACTGCTTTCACATCGTATACAGTACGAAACCAACAAAGAGGATTATTAGAACGATTACCCACCATTCCATTTAATCACCCTCCGTCCGCTTCCCCTCAAGGGCATCTAATCTGTGTGTGTTACTCTGCGCCCGGGCTTCCACCCTGGCAAGCCGTTCTCCATGATCTCCGATCGTGTCTCGCATCGTTCGCATTTCCACCCGGATATCATCCACGCCGGTTATCAGACTATCCAGTTTGGTCTGAATAATGGCGTTTGCCGCCGCATCCTGCCGTGTGTCCTTCCGGGAATTGAGAATCAGACCGATAAATGAAATGAGTAACGCCCCAATGCTGATAACCACTCCGGTATCCATATCACTCACCCCCTTCTGCGGTCAGGTATGCGCCGGGATACTGGTTGACAATCGCTTGCGCTTTCGGGAGGGGCATTGACGGAATATGGACGGTGTAAAGGTTCGTTTCTGACTTCCCGTCCAATGCTTTCCACGTTTCCTTCCCGCAGATTCCGTCAACGGTTATATTTGCATCTCGCTGGAACTCCTTCAAAGCCGCTTCCGTTGCCTTTCCGAATATTCCGTCAATACCGCTCTGTCCTACGCTGTACCCCCGCCCGGTCAGGAGGGTTTGCAGTTCCTTCACGTATTCGCCTTTAGAACCCCTTTTAAGCGTGGGGCGGGTTTCCCCTTCCGGATCATCGGGAGAAGGGTCAGGAGGGGTTATTTGCCCGTCTACGCAAGCGGGAACAGCCCAATGCGTCCACTTCTTATTCCGGGAGGAAAAATACTGGACTCCGGAGGAACATTCCACAGTCTCGTTATTCAGCCCGAAACCGGTATGTTGCATTCTTCCATTCTTCCGGACGAACAGGCAACAGAGGGTATCTTTCGGCATGGTGGCAATTTCGCCTTTAGACTTCCAGTTGCTTGCCATGTTCCACTGGCTTGTTGCTCCTTCCCCTTGAAGATCGAAACCGAAAGCAACTTTTAGAATATAGTCTGTGAACCCCCGGCAGTCAAAACACCTGACCCGCTTTCCGTCCGGGAACCACTTGCACCCGGAGCAGGTTCCATTTCCGTCAAAGTTCTTGCATTTACTCTTGATGGTAGGATGGTCTGACCTATACCGTTTGCGCCGTTCAGCCGGGGTGCAGTAGGCCCCCCACGCTCCGAAAACGTAAGGCCAGCCGACACAGGCACGGGCGGCTCTCCACGCTACTTCCGAAAGAGGTATGCCCTGATTCTTCAGTGAGGTTATAAGGTTATCGACATAATCTGCTGAGTTCATAGCATCATTCCTTTCTTCCTGGCATAAAAAGAGGGGTTCCCGTTTCCGGGTTCCCCGTCTTTTCCGATCCATTTTCTGGCTTTTCTCTCTGCATAAAAGATTCCTTTAATGACTTATTCTGCAAATATCTTGTCAATCCGTGCTACGTACAATCTATTTGCAACAGGGTCAAAAGAAACGCCCTCAATTTCGTGGTCAGTAGTGA
>JAZRCD010000267.1:0-1686 GCA_045635425.1 Ructibacterium sp.
TTTTCACTCATATTCATACCTGCTTTCCTCGACTGTCCTCAGCAAAATCGTTGCCCCCTTTCATGGTACACTCTAACAAAGCGCGCCAGGAAAATACATCAGTAAGTGTTATCCGTGAAATTCCGAAATAACGCTTACGGACAGAAAGGGAGATACAGGTTGAACGGGCTATGTGTTTCTATCACCCCGGAGGGCAAATTGAAACGGCACCTCTCGGTAAAAAACCGGGAAGTGCCGTTGGAAGATACAACTGTTGGAAATGAATTGATTTTGTTCGTAGAGGATCGGCCGCTGAAAACGCTGGCGCTCTTTGATCTGTACCGTAAACCAAGCCTGTACTCCAATGACGATTCTGATTTCAGTTCCAAGTTTCTTCCTTATGTGGACTGGTATTTGAAAGAACTGGAAGTCGATGATCCTGTCTGTGCACTGCTTACCAGAACTCTAATTGCAGACAAGGTTGGCAAGTATAAACACACGCTCGATCCCGAAAAAGCAGTAGAAGCGTTGATGCCCCATTTGATGGAACCCTGGCACATGGAACTGGTGATCAACGATGTGTTGAACACCCTCTGTACCAACCATCGTATCGAGGAACAGATTGTCTATCCACTTCTGCACAACGCATCCTGCATGATAACTTACTCCGTGGATGATGAATCTGATTACTGCTTTTTGTTTCGTTCGGTCACGCAGTATTATACATTTCTGATTCAACGCTTTCTGATGAATGAACCAAATGTTGCCCGGTGTGGACTCTGCGGCAAATTCTTTCTTCCCAAAACCAAACGAAGAACACTGTACTGTGACCGGATTGTCCGGGATGGAAAGACTTGTAAACAGATCGGGCCATATCTAAAGCGAAAAGAACTTGCTCGTTTCAACCACGTGGTTTCAGAATTTAATCATTCGAAGGACAGACTCCTGCGCCGTCTGGAACGGACCGGGTATGGTAAAAAACCATCGCCCATTGATCTGACGGAATGGCAATACTTATCCTGGCTTGAGAAGGCTACCCTCGCCCGGGACCAATTCCTTGCCGGGGAAATCTCGGAGGAGGAGGCATTGTCACTCATTCACGTCCCCACCAAGAAGGAACTGCTGGAGCAAGAATCGGCAGATTGCACACTTGATTTATCCCTTGCTTCAAGTTAACATCACACGACTCTATAAGGAAGGTGATGTTATGAATCCAATCATTGCACTGCTCAGAAATCATCTGGAAGAACACCCGCCGAATTTCGGAGATGGTGATTCTGTGCTGACCATGCTCTACGAATGCTACAACGAAACTAACCCCTTCGACTCAGAACAGATCCGGGCGGATTTTCATGCGCTGTATGAAGCAATGAACGGAAAGACGATCCGGGAGATGGACGAGATCGTGTACCCAGTATGCACACTATGCCGGGATCATGAAAAGGCGGGGTTTGTGGAGGGAGTACGTATTGGAATCCTTCTCGCACAGGAAATTTCCAATAGAAGCGATTGACACATTTCGCCCGTCGATATATTCGACGGGCGATTTTATATTTGAACTCAAGAATTCGAATCGGATCACTTTGGAAAGGATGTATCTTTACAAAAAATGCAGGAGCGTCTGTTAGCCGTCCGGAGAATGACAAAATTTGTGAACAATGGTTGGGTTATCGGTGATAAAAGAAAGGAGTGATCCGGGCGGCTAAC
>JAZRCD010000268.1:0-3247 GCA_045635425.1 Ructibacterium sp.
ATTTTTACTCTACCTATATCTTCGTGGGTACTGTTATGGGTACACCCTTCCATAACAAGAATCCGATCTCCGTCTTTCAGCTCTTTCAAGGCTTCCGCGCCTTTTATGTACTGAGAAAAATTCCCCTTTTGTCTTGCCAAAAGCATCGAAAAGGAAGTTAGCGGAATTTCTTTTGGAACAACACCATCAACCAACGAGAATATCTGTGAATCCGTCACAACCAAATCCACATGCTTTAAATCCTCCAAAGCAGATGACAGCGTTGTCTCCTTGGTTACATACGCCTTAATATCATGGTCAAGACAATCTCGCAACAATTGTACCTGAGGCAGGATTAACCTTCCTTTGGGTGCCGCACTATCAATGGGAATCACGAGAACCACACTGCTTCCTGCAGGCAACAAATCCCCAATAAGTGTGTCCTCTTCTTTATCCATTCCTTGAAGGAGTTCTATCATTTTCTTTTTGAGTTCTTCCGTTCCCTCTTGACCGTATTCTTTCATAAAAATCGCATCGGGATAACGTTCACGAAGCAATCGTATTTGCTCCTCAGTTACATTCTCACACATGGTAAAAACAAGAATCCATTTCTTATTTTCAAACTGACTCTCCTTCGGAACAGCAGGTTCCTCAGCATTAACTAAGTACAAAATCAAATCAGCACGAGAAATCATACGCCGTGTTTTTTCCATTCGCTGAATCCCCAACGCCGTCTCATCCCCAAATCCTGCCGTGTCAATCAAGGCAACCGGACCATAGGGGATTAACTCCATAGCTTTTGTCACCGGATCTGTTGTAGTTCCCGGTTGTTCGGATACAATGGCAGTTTCTTGTCCTAATAACAAATTAAACAATGTTGACTTTCCCGCATTGGTCTGTCCTAAAATCACAACATGCTTTCGCATGGAAAGCGGTGTTTTCTCCATGTTCCTCACGACCCTTCTATGTAATGCCGACTCATTGCCGGCACTAAAATCCAATTTCTCTTGCGAGACGTTTTAATTTGTCCGCAGATTCACGCAGTTTCTGATTCTCTTCTTCTGAAAAACGAATCTCCAAAATACGCTCAGCACCATCACTCCCAACAATGGTGGGAGCACTCAAGCATATATCAGAAATACCGTATTCACCTTCAAACAAACTGGAAACAGTCAAAATTGAGTTTTCGTTTCCGATAATACTCTCAACAATACGTCGAACCGTCAATGCAATAGCATAATAAGTTGAGCCTTTTTTATCAATGATTTCATATGCAGCCGTTCTGGTTTTGTCATAAAAGAAACCCTTGTCCACCTTGCAATCATCACAACAACCAACATTTCTGCAATACTGGTCAACGCCCATACCGGCAACGTTGGTAACACTCCATGCAGCGACCTCGGAATCACCGTGTTCACCAATAATATAGGTGTGCACATTACGAACATCTACATTGGTGTGTTCTCCCAACAGATACTTAAGCCGTGCCGTATCCAAGACTGTTCCGGAACCAATCACATGCCTTTTGGAAAATCCGGATATTTTATAGGTGATATAAGTCAAAACATCCACCGGGTTGGTTACAACCATCAAAATAGTATCATCGTGGCAATATTTTAGAACATTCTCAACAATACTTCGAAAAATATCGGAATTACGTTTTAATAAGTCCGTGCGGGTTTCCCCCGGATTTTGACTTGCCCCGGCAGTAATGATTACCATATCACTGCCTTTGATATCACTATAATCTCCTGCTATCACCTTAACGGGATGCACAAAGCACATTCCGTGATTCATATCAAGAGCATCCCCTTCTGCTTTATCACGATTGATATCAATTAAAACAATCTCTGAAATCAATCCGCTAAGCATCAGGGTATACGCTGTAGTCGCGCCCACATTCCCGGCGCCTACAACAGTTATCTTTCCTTTAAACATATTTCTCACCTCGGGTTTAATTTTCCCGAAGCACTTAGAAAAGATACATTTTAATTATCAAAATAAAACGCCTTGTATCCCTTATAAGTCATATAAATATCAAGTTTACCTGCAACCTCGAAGGGTGAGTGCATAGACAACAAGGGAACACCAACATCAATAACATCCATATCAAGATTTGCAACAAACTGTGCAATAGTGCCGCCGCCACCTGCATCAACCTTACCTAATTCACCCATCTGCCACTCTACTCCATTTTCATTGAAAATCCTGCGAATCTTTGCAACCAACTCAGCACTTGCATCACTTGCTCCACCTTTACCTCTGGAGCCTGTATATTTTGTCAAAAAGATACCGCAGTTTAAATAAGCCGAATTACGTTTTTCTGTCACATCCGCATAAATAGGATCCATAGCCGCACCCACATCTGCAGAAAGACAGGTGGAATTTGACAGGCACTCGCGCAGCACCAAGTCGTTGTATGCATCCGTAGTTTTTGCACAGATTTTTGCCAAAACATTCTCAAAGAATCGAGATTGCATACCGGTTGCACCCATGCTACCAACCTCTTCTTTATCTACCAAAAGACAAACAGCCGTCTTATTGGGGTTCTTTGCCTCTAAAATCGCACGAAGAGCAGTGTATGCACAAACTCTGTCATCCTGACCATAGCCTGCAATCATACTTCTGTCAAGCCCTAAATCCCGTGCATCAAAAGCAGGAACAACTTCAATTTCGCTGCTTAATAAATCCTCTTCACAAATATCATATTTTTCATTAAGAATCTGAAGAATGTTCGCCTTAACACCCTCTTTCACATCCGGATCATCACAGGCAATATTTCCAAGCAGAATATTTAAATTCTCACCCGGAATTGCTTCAAACATTTTTTTATGCATCTGAGCATCCGCTAAATGGGGAAGTAAATCCGTGACACAGAAAACAGGATCCTTATCATCTTCACCAATCACGATTTTAATTTGTGTTCCATCCTGCAGGGCTGCAACACCGTGAATTGCCAAAGGAATGGAAGTCCATTGGTATTTCTTAATACCGCCATAATAGTGGGTCTTAAAATATGCCAAATCCTGATCCTCGTACAAAGGATTGGGTTTTAAATCCAAACGTGGTGAATCTATATGAGCACCAACCAAACTAATTCCGTTCTCCGGCGCCTCTTTTCCGATAACCGCCGCCATGCCAGGACATCACCAAAGTCAATAGCCCCGACAGATAAAAAATCAGCGGTTCGGTCTCCCGGCTCTGGCCCGCGCCCAGCAACACTGCCACGTCCGAACCCTCAGACAATAAAGTCGGATCGTAGCCATGT
>JAZRCD010000269.1:0-3964 GCA_045635425.1 Ructibacterium sp.
ATGATTCTGTATTTCCCTCCAAAGGGTACTGCAGGCTTTGCTACATCTCGGGTCAAAATACCCAATCTGCTTCCCTGGCCACCTGCCAAAATCATTGCTACACATTTTTTTGATTTCATAATGACACCGTCTGCCTTTCTCTTATTTTCTACCCCGATTTGGGGTACAACGTTTCAGATAATATCCGGTCAGGGGTGGCACCTCCAACTGAATGGAATAGGAGAAACCATCCATAGGTTCTTCCTTTGCGATTACCTTTTGACAACCCTGTCCGTCTCCGCCATACTCTTCTTGGTTGGTGGAAAGAATCACTTCATATTCTCCGCTTGTCGGTACGCCGAACTGATAACACTTATGTTCTACCGGCGTAAAATTCAGAACCACAATCAGGTTTTCCTTTCCGCTCTCGTCGGCACGGGAGAAAACCAGCATGCTGTTGTCTGCATCGTCTGCCTTGAGCCAGCGGAATCCTTTCCAGTCCCCTTGTTCCCGTTCAATCTCATAGAGGGAAGGATGACTTTGATAGCATTTATTCAAGTCCTTACAGAACTTTCGAAGTTTCCGATGGGACTCATATTCCTCTAACACCCAGTCAAGTCCCTCGGCAAACCGCCATTCCACAAACTGACCGAACTCACCGCCCATAAAGAGAAGTTTCTTCCCCGGATGGGCATACATGAAGGTGTAAAGCAATTTCAGTTCTGCAAATTTTTCTTCGTAGGTTCCCCACATCTTATCCAGCAGAGAACGCTTTCCGTGAACCACTTCGTCATGGGACAAGGCAAGAATATAATTTTCCGAAAAAGCATACATCATGGGGAAGGTCAACTTGCTGTGGTTTCCTTTTCGGAACAAGGGATCACATTGCATATAATCCAAAACATCATGCATCCAGCCCATGTTCCACTTGAAGTTGAATCCAAGTCCGCCCTCATGAACCGGTGCGGTAACACCACCCCAAGCGGGGGATTCCTCCGCAATCATCATGGCGTTGGGGAATCGTTCAAACACCGCGGTGTTTAACTTTTGCAAAAAGTCAATGGCCTCTAAATTTTCGTTGCCGCAGTATTGGTTCCCAAGCCACTCTCCGTCTTTGCGGTTATAGTCGTGGTAGAGCATACTGGACACCGCATCCACCCGAAGTCCATCCACATGATATTCATCAAACCAGAACAATGCATTGGAAATCAGGAAGGAGAAAATCTCGGTCTTGGTCCAGTCAAAAACCAAGGTCCCCCATTCTTTGTGCTCGCCGCGACGGCTATCCGGATGCTCGTAAAGTGCGGTTCCGTCAAACCTTGCCAATCCGTGTGCATCCTTAGGAAAGTGGGCAGGAACCCAGTCCATGATCACACCGATGCCCTCTTGGTGCAGAGCGTCAATCAACGCCTTTAACTGGGCGGGCGTTCCGTAACGGCTATTGGCCGCATAGTAGCCCGTCACCTGATAGCCCCAAGATCCATCAAAAGGATATTCCGACAGAGGCATCATCTCCACATGGGTATACCCCATCTCCTTGAGATAGGGAACCAGATGGTCAATCATCTCGGTGTAGGTGTAAAAACTCCCGTCCTCTTTTTGCTTCCATGAGCCAAAATGCATTTCGTAGATATTAATCGGCTTTTGATAAAGGGAGGTTTTTTCTCCCGCCTTCTTCCATTTTTTATCCTTCCACTCATAGGAAAGATCCGCCGTTACCGAAGCGGTGGCAGGCCGAACCTCTGCGAAAAAGCCATAAGGGTCCGCTTTGAGGATAACCTCATCGTCTTGGGTTTCGATACTGTATTTGTACTTTTCTCCCACACCGATCTCAGGAAGAAAACATTCCCATATCCCTGAATTCTGATGGAGGGTCATGGGAGATGCGGTTCTGTCCCAGCCGTTATGGTCGCAAACCACCGATACCGATTTGGCGTTGGGAGCCCAGACCGCAAAGCGATAGCCTTCCGTTCCGCTTTCGTCCTTCATCCGATGAGCGCCAAGCATCCGATAACTTTCAAAATTGACACCCTGATTGAAAAGGTATTCTGCCTTTTCATCAAGACATCCCGGTTGCAATTTTTCTTTTCTCATCGGTTCTCCTCCATCTATTTTCTTCAAGGCTCACAGCACTTGATTTTTCTGACTTTTTCTCATTGTATATTGTACCACGATTTCCTTTTTTTGTCTATTTTAAAGATGCACAAATTGTCTCCGCGCCTTTTGGTACTTTTTAATCCGAGACATAGTGTTTCGTTTTATTTTATGTAAAAAAGAGGGCTTGTATGCAGAAAAAATGAAAGGCGGTGGGACAAATCCCACCGCCTTTTTTAGTCTTCAAAATCGAACATATCCTGATTCCGCTCCCGAAACAAATCATAGACTCCTGCAAGTACGTCGGGGTCTTCCACTTGTTCTAAGCAATCTTCCTCTTGATCGAGAATCTGGAAGATGACAACTTCATCCACTTCCTCTTCGTCCTCGTTGTAGGGGATGAAGATAACATACTCCTTACCTTTGTACTGAACGGTGTCCAGATGTTCAAAGGTAACGGTTTCTCCGTCCTCATCGGTCAATTCAATCAAATAGGGATTTTCCTGCATTTCAGACATTGTTTTTCCTCCTTTTATCGTGAGAACCAATCCCACTATTTTTTACTGTCAAGGTAAGACTGGAGCAGATATGCGGCAGAAATACTGTCCACACTCTCCTTCCGTTTCTTACCTCGCACATTGGTTTCGTTCATCAAATTGTGAGCCGATACGGTGGTAAGCCGCTCATCCCAAAGGATAATCTCAATGGAAACCCGCTCCTTCAGCATTTCCGCAAAAGCCTTGGTCTTTTCTCCTCGGGGACCAACGGTACCATTCATGTTCTTCGGGTAGCCAAGCACGATTTTCTCCGCCTGATGTTCCTTCACCAGTTGAGCGGTGTAATCTGCCACCTTGACCATTCCCTTTTCCTTACATGCAGGGAGGGTGTTTGCCCCAAACCCCAAGGGGTCGGAAATGGCATAACCTGTTCGGCTATCCCCATAATCAACGCTCAAAATCCGCATCATTCTACCTCTTTTACCTTACTTTTCTTCTGCCAGACGATACTTATCCTTATAGGTCTCGTACATGGTCCGGAACTCTCCGTCTTCTGCCTTGATATGCTGGAGATACTCATGAACCTCGAAGGAGTCATGGGTAATCTCAATCATACAAGCAGCAATATTGGAGCAATGATCCGCTACACGCTCGTAGTTGGTGAGCAAATCGGAAAGAATGAATCCCAGTTCCATGGTACAGTCGCCCTGACGGAGTCTGGAAATGTGACCGCTCTTGATCTTCCGCTTCAAGCGGTCGATAACCTGTTCCAAAGGCTCTACCGTCTTGGCGATTTCCAAATCTTCTTCCTCCAACGCCCGTACCGACATGTTCAGTACCTCGGCAACAGCCAATGCAATGATTTCCAAATCCTTGGTGGCTGTCTCGGAGAAGGTTACCTGCTTATCGTAAACTTCCTTTGCCGCCTCGGCAATGTTCAGAGCATGGTCGGAAATTCTCTCGATATCACCTACACAATGGAGCAGCTCGGAAACCACCTTACTGTCCTTGGCAGAGATTTGATTTGCAGCAATCTTAACCAGGTAACTGCTGGTCTTATCCTCGTACTTATCCGCCAGTTTTTCCAGACGTTCAATCTCTTCAAACTCCTTGGCATCGTAAGTATCCAGAAGTTTTACCGCGCGCAGGAAGGTTTCCTCCGCAATCTTTGCCATCTCGCATACCAATTCTTTACACTTCTCTACTGCGAAGGCAGGAACAGACAGGAATCTGTCGTCCAATGTATCGAAAACATCCAGTTCCTTTTCTTCCTGCTTTGCCTTTACGGTGGCGATTGCCAGCTTCTCAAAGGCATTGCAGAAAGGCAGAAGAATCACGGTGGAGAAGACATTGAACAGGGTGTGTACCACCGCAATGTTCATAGCGGTTGCACG
>JAZRCD010000270.1:0-3554 GCA_045635425.1 Ructibacterium sp.
CGTATTTTAACCATTCAGGATATTTCTTGTGTGGGACAGTGTTCCCTGACGGTGGCGCTTCCCATTATTTCCGCTTGTGGGGTGGAGACCTGCGTTCTTCCCTCGGCGGTGCTGTCCACCCATACAGGGGGATTCACAGGCTATACCTTCCGTGACCTGACCGAGGATATGCCAAACATCTGTGACCATTGGGAAAAGGAGGGTATCTCCTTCGATGCGGTCTACACCGGCTATCTGGGAAGCACAGAGCAGATTGATATGGTCAAGGATATTTTTGATCGGGTTGCCAAGGATGGAGCAAAGTTCATTGTGGATCCTGCCATGGCAGACAGAGGCAAACTCTATCCCGGATTTGATCAGGATTTTGTGGAGGCCATGAAGAGCCTCTGCCAAAAGGCGGATTATCTGGTTCCCAACATCACCGAGGCAAGCCTTTTAACAGGCCTTCCCTATCGGGAGAAGTACGACCGAGCCTACATCGACCAAATCCTGAAGGCACTCACCGATCTGGGCTGTAAGAATATTATCCTCACGGGCATTTCCTATGGGGAGGACACCACAGGCATCGTAATTTTCGAAAATGGTAAGTATCAGTATTACGAGCACGCCCTCCGTCCCGTCAGTTGCCACGGCACCGGAGACGTGTACGCCTCTTCCTTCGTAGGGGCACTGATGCGTGGCAAAACCGCCTTCCAAGCGGCAAAAATTGCCGCCGACTATACCTTATCCTGCATCGACGCCACAGCAGGTCTTGAGAATCATTGGTACGGGGTGGCCTTTGAGCTTGCCATTAGCGATCTTATCCAAAGATTGGCGTAGGTGCCCGCCTTACCAAACCTCGACCCGAAGCAATCTCATCCAAATTTCTGCATAAATCATCCGTCAATCACGGGGGCAGGCAAGACAATTTACAAAACAAAAAAAAGACATCCTTTTGGATGTCTTTTTTGGTGCCGCTGGCCGGAGTCGAACCGGCACGGGGTCGCCCCCGACGGATTTTGAGTCCGTTGCGTCTGCCAATTTCACCACAGCGGCATATTCACTTGCACCAACGGAGAGTTATTATATCACACTCTTTCGGAGAATGCAAGTGTTTTTTGAAAATTTTGATAAATTTCGGATTTCCGCGCCTTACTGCAGGTATTGGCTCTTGGCGTAACCGATTTTTCCGTTATAGGAAATCTTCACAAAGCCGTTGCCTGCATTTGCAAGATACTGCACTCTGGTGCCCACGGGAATTTCACAGATGATATTATTGGAATTTTCCTGAGGAGCAGAACGGAGATAAATGGAGTAGGGAACATTGCACACCGTCCGAACTTCCGGTTCATAGGACACAGACGGGGGAACCGTACTCAGGTATTTGGTGAGCACATAGCCAACGGTTCCGTTATAAGAAACCTTACTGAAATTGTTAACATATTCAATAAACCCTACCATGGTTCCAAGGGGAATGGTGGTATAATGCCCCGCGCTTTCATTGGGGGATTTTCTCAGGTATACTGACTGAGGAACATTTGCCACATACCGATACCCAACCACCGTGGTATTGGGGGGCGGTGTGGGTGCAACGGTGGGTGCAGTGGTGGGAACAACCGCAGGTGCCTCGGTGGGCGCGGCGGTAGCGGTTGCGGTGGGCGCGCCGGTAGCGGTTGCGGTGGGCTCCGGTGTAGATCCGGAATCGCCGGACGGGTTATAAACAAAAAGAAAAACTGCCGTTGCCAGAATCACCAAAAAAATCAAAAAAACAAGGAGTGCGATGACAATCGCATTGGTGTTCTTTTGTGGCGGTGGTTGGGGATGTTGATAGGAATAATAGTTCTCGTGATTCATAGTCTCCTCCTTCAAGATAGGATGCATAAGAACATTATAGACCTTTCCGGAAAACTTTGCAAGATAAAAAACGACTTTTTCTGTAAAAATTTTCTCCTCTCCCAAAAACGGAAAGCAGACGGGGAGGAAAGTTTTTCTGTACAAAAGTGGACAGATATAGTATGATAAAAATAAGAATTTGTTGGGATAAGGAGTTTTTGTCATGTTACAGACCACCCTTTGTTATTTGGAGCAAGAGGGGAAATACCTGATGCTTCATCGGGTTTCCAAGAAGAACGATGTGAATAAGGACAAGTGGATTGGTGTGGGCGGAAAGTTCGAGCCGGGGGAGGCTCCTGAGGAATGTCTTCTCCGTGAAGTGAAGGAGGAAACAGGACTTACCCTGCTCTCCTACCGATTCCGTGGTGTTCTCACCTTCCGTTGCGATGCCATGGATCCGGAATATATCTTCCTCTATACCTCTGACCAATTCGAAGGAACCCTCACCGACTGTGACGAGGGGGAACTGGTCTGGGTGAACAAGAGGGAGATTCCCTCCCTGAACCTTTGGGAGGGAGATAAGATCATGTTTCGTCTTTTAGAGGAGCGGGAGGAGCCATTCTCCCTGAAACTCACCTATCGGGGAGATGCTCTTGTGGAAGCAACGGAGTTTTAGACAGGCACCAAAAATCTGAAACGGCATAGTCTATCACAAAGGAGTGTGATGACGATGCCGTCGGTAAAACATTATTTTGTCTGCGCCAACTCGGCCTACGGGTTTTGGAATTTCTTCCCCGAAACCCTGGACCCCATGAAACGGGTGTTCATTTTAAAAGGTGGCCCCGGAACGGGAAAATCCACCCTGATGAAGAGGCTGGGCACTTACCTTTGGGAAAAGGGGGAGGACGTAGACTACATTCATTGCAGTTCGGACCCCACATCTCTTGACGGGGTCCTTTTTTGCGGGAAAAAAGTGGCGGTGGTGGACGGAACCGCGCCCCATGTTATTGAACCCACCGCTCCGGGAGCCAAGGAGGAGTATTTGAACCTTGGTGTTCTCTGGGACAGCCAAAAACTCATCCCCCATCGGGAGGAAATTCTCAGGTACAAGGCGTGGATTTCCCATTGTTATCGGGATGCCTATGACTTTTTGGGTCAGGCGAAGGAGATTCACGACCGCTGGGAGAAGGTCTACGTGGAGAACACCGACTATGCCCTCCTCAAGGAAATCACCGAGGACTTTTTGGATGAGGTTTTGGGGAAGGTGCCCAAGGGCAAAGGGGAAGGAACGGTCTCCCACCGCTTTTTCGGTGCCTTAGGGAAGGATGGAACGGTGAACTTTCTGGACTCCCTTCTGGCGGGGGTTCAGAATCGGTGTTTTATCAAGGGTCGGCCCGGCACGGGAAAGTCCACCCTCATGAAGAAGTTGGCAGAAAGGGCAGGAAAGCTGGGTCTTGATGCAGAGGTGTACCATTGCAGTTTCGACCCGACCTCTCTGGATATGGTGGTTCTGCCCCAGCTTTCCTTTGGGGTCTTTGATGCCACGGCGCCCCATGAACTCTTTCCGGAGCGGGAGACCGATTGGGTCCTGGACTTATACGAAGGGGCGGTTCGACCCGGCACCGATGAGGATAACCACGAACTGTTGGCTCTGCTGGGACGGGAGTACGGAGAGCAAATCAATCTTGCCCGTGCCTGCCTGAGAGAGGCGCAGACCTACCATAAGGATCTGGAAGAAATCT
>JAZRCD010000271.1:0-2553 GCA_045635425.1 Ructibacterium sp.
TCCTCGGGAGCCTTATCGATCATGTCGTATGCTTCGTACTGTGCCTTACCACCCATAGCCAGAACCTTAGTGATTGCAGCGGTCAGAGTAGTCTTACCATGGTCAACGTGGCCAATGGTACCAATGTTAACGTGAGGCTTACCTCTTTCAAATTTTTCCTTTGCCATTTTACTTTCCTCCTAAATAATGGATTTATAGAAATAATTAATTATTTTACAAAGTAGTCAATGCTATTTTACTATTCTTTTCGAATAATTTCAATAGCTTTTTGTAAAAAAGTCATTTTTTCCGGTAAAAGATTTTTCTCTATCCGGAAATATCAAGAATTTTCTGCAAAAAACGGGAAAATTAGTCCTCGTTCTTGCTTCTTTCCTTGATAATCTTTTCAGCCAGGCTCTTGGGCAGCTCTTCAAAGTGGCTGGGCTCCATAGAGTACTGACCACGACCCTGGGTCTTGGAACGCAGGTCGGTTGCATAACCGAACATTTCGGACAGGGGAACCATAGCATTGATTTCCTGAGAACCGGTTCTTGCTTCCATACCCTGAATCTGACCACGACGAGAGTTCAAATCACCGATAACATCACCCATGTAATCCTCAGGTACGTTTACAACAACCTTGGTAATGGGCTCCATGATAACGGGATTACCCTTCTTACAAGCTTCCTTGAATGCCATAGAACCGGCAATCTTGAACGCCATTTCAGAAGAGTCGACTTCGTGGTAAGAACCGTCTACCAGAGTACACTTTACGTCTACTACAGGGTAGCCGGCCAGAACGCCTGCTTCCATTGCACCCTGGATACCTGCATCAACTGCAGGAATATATTCCTTAGGAATAGCACCGCCGACAATCTTGTTTTCGAAAACATAGCCGGAACCGGGCTCCAGAGGCTCAACGTCCATAACAACGTGACCGTACTGACCTTTACCACCGGACTGTCTTGCATACTTGTGGTTAACGTGAGAAGCGGTACGGATGGTCTCGCGGTAGGATACCTGGGGAGAACCAACGTTTGCTTCTACCTTAAACTCACGGAGCAGACGGTCAACGATAATATCCAGGTGAAGCTCACCCATACCTGCGATAATGGTCTGACCGGTTTCGTCATCAGTATAAGTTCTGAAAGTGGGATCCTCTTCTGCCAGCTTTGCCAGTGCAATACCCATCTTCTCCTGACCAGCCTTGGTCTTGGGTTCGATAGCAACACTGATAACGGGTTCGGGGAACTCCATAGATTCCAGAATAATCGGTGCTTTCTCATCACAGAGAGTGTCACCGGTGGTGGTGTTCTTAAGACCTACAGCTGCTGCAATATCACCGGAGTATACCATATCGATATCTTCACGGTTGTTTGCGTGCATCTGGAGAATACGTCCGATTCTCTCTTTGTTGTCCTTGGTGGAGTTGTAAACGTGAGATCCGCTTGACAAGGTACCGGAGTACACACGGAAGAAACACAACTTACCAACAAAGGGGTCGGTCATAATCTTAAACGCCAGTGCAGAGAAAGGTGCATCATCGGATGCTTCACGAACATCTTCCTCTTCAGTTCTGGGGATAACACCCTTAATTGCAGGAATATCCAGAGGAGACGGCATGAAATCGATAACCGCATCCAGCATGTTCTGAACACCCTTGTTCTTGTAGGAAGAACCACAGAGTACGGGAACCATTTCGTTTGCAATGGTTGCCTTACGGATAGCCTTCTTGATTTCAGCAACGGAAAGGTCGCCTTCTTCGAAGAATTTCTCCATCAGCTCTTCGTCAGTTTCAGCAACTGCTTCTAAGAGAGCCATACGATACTCTTCAGCCTTATCCTTCATATCTGCGGGGATTTCTTCCTCACGCTCATCATTTCCAAGATCATCGTAGTATACGAATGCCTTCATTTCGATCAGGTCGATCAAGCCCTTGAAGTCTTCTTCAGAACCGATAGGAAGCTGAACCGGAACAACATTACACTTAAGACGATCTTTCATCATATTTACTACATTGTAGAAATCAGCACCCATGATATCCATCTTGTTAACGTATACCATTCTGGGTACCCGATACTTATCAGCCTGACGCCAAACGGTTTCAGACTGAGGCTCAACGCCGCCCTTTGCACAAAGAACAGTCACACTACCATCAAGAACACGCAGAGAACGCTCAACTTCTACAGTAAAGTCAACGTGACCGGGTGTGTCAATGATGTTAACGCGGTGGTTCTTCCACTGTGCGGTGGTAGCAGCAGAGGTAATGGTAATACCACGTTCTGCCTCCTGCTCCATCCAGTCCATCTGGGATGCACCCTCGTGGGTTTCGCCGATCTTGTGGATACGGCCGGTATAGAACAGAATACGCTCGGTGGTAGTAGTCTTACCGGCATCAATATGAGCCATGATGCCTATATTTCTGGTTTTCTCCAACGAAAACGCTCTACCTCAACGGTAAAGTCTACGTGACCGGGGGTGTCAATGATGTTGATACGGTTGCCTTTCCAGAAGCAGGTCGTTGCAGCGGAGGTAATGGTGATACCTCTTTCCTGCTCCTGCTCCATCCAGTCC
>JAZRCD010000272.1:0-6721 GCA_045635425.1 Ructibacterium sp.
TACTGGGTAGAAACCGCTCGCAGAATCGGTATTTGTCTTGGTGATTAATCTATTTTTGAAATAAATAAAATATTTTCAAAAAAAGGCTTGCATTTTAAGATTTAATGTGCTATAATATTTCACGCTTGTAAAAGAGCCAGAAATTACGTAAAGATTTGATTTCATAGATTGAAAGAGGTGAAACATCATGAAACAGGGTATTCATCCCGATTATAAGGAGACCACTATTAAGTGTGCCTGCGGTAATGTGATTGAAACCGGTTCCACCAAGGAAGATATCCGTATCGAAATTTGCTCTGCTTGTCATCCTTTTTACACCGGTAAGCAGAAGCTGGTAGATACCGGCGGCCGTGTTGACAAGTTCAGAAAGCGTTTTGGTCTGGACAAATAAGAACATTGCACCAAAAAACCGATTCCATTTGGAATCGGGTTTTTATTTTTTGTTTATTAGTTTAAATGACCAAACCGCCGTTGGGGCTCAGTATCTGACCGGTAATAAAACTGTTGGAATCGGAGAGGAAAAGAATTGTTTCTGCGATTTCTTTGGGTGTTCCCAACCGACCAAGAGGAGTCTCTTCCTTCAGTTGCTCTATGGTTTCGATGTCTAAATTAGCGTTCATCTGAGTATCAATGACACCGGGCGCTACACAGTTAACACGAATCCCGGAAGGACCAACTTCTTTGGCGAGGGCTTTGGTCATGCCGATTAATCCTGCTTTGGCAGTGGAGTATGCGACTTCACAAGCAGAACCGACCAGTCCCCAAATGGAAGATACATTGACGATAGCACCGCTTTTTTGATGAATCATATGAGGAAGAACGCCACGGGTGCAATAAAATGCGCCGGATAGGGTCACATCCAGCATCCGTTTCCAATCCTCGTCCGAGAGGGAATCGAAAAAGCCGAACTGTGCAAAGCCTGCATTATTGATGAGGATGTCTACGTTCGGAATTTGTTCCAGCATATATGCCACCTGAGAAGAGTCTGCCACGTCCGCCTGAAAAGGGGTGGCGCCGATTTCTTTAGCAAGTTTTTCTGCCGCCGCCTGTTCTGTGCGGTAGTTCAGGGTGACATTATATCCCTTTTGTGCAAAAAGTCGAGCAGTTTCGGCTCCAATGCCGCGGGATGCTCCGGTGATTAGCACGTGTTTCATCATATCCCCTCCTTGTGGAATATATTATAACATACCTTTTGGGGAAACACAAGTTCTTATTGCAAAGGAAAAACAAGTGTGATAAAATAGAGGTGGTAAAAAAGAAAGTGTTTGTGGAACCGGGAGGATTTCGGTGAAAAGTAACAGAACAGATGGTATAGATGAAGTTGGAAAGAATAAGGTGAAAAAAGTGTTAAATTTATCGAATGTTATAAAAAAGGAACGCAAAGAAACTTCCTTGCTTTTGATGTGTATTCCGGCTCCGGTGGTTACACTATTTGTGGTAAGTGTTATCTGTATGAACCTTCTTGCCGGCAAGACACTTTTGCAGTTGGACTGGATTGCACTGGATGGCGGAATTTTGATATCGTGGTTGTCTTTTATGTGTATGGATATCATTACAAAACACTTTGGACCAAAGGCATCCAATAAGATATCTTTGCTTGCGGCTATGATTAATTTGCTTACCTGTCTGATCTTTTTTGTTGCCAGCGTGATTCCTTCCAACGCCAACGACTACCGTGCATTCGACAGTATTTTTGGTGGGACATGGTTTATTTTGTTGGGAAGTACGGTTGCATTTCTTGCGTCAGCGGTAATTAATAATATGCTGAATTGGTCCATCGGAAAAGCCTTTCGAAAGAATCCGGATGGGAAGATTGCCTCTGCTATGCAAAGTTATATTTCTACATTTATCGGACAGTTCTGTGATAATTTTATTTTCTCCATTATCGTATTTGTGGGGTTTGCACCGATATTTTGGAATGGATTTCATTGGACGCCGCTGCAATGTGCCATGTGTGCATTAACCGGCGCGGTGGCAGAACTTATCATGGAAATAATCTTTTCGCCCATTGGATACAAAATTGTAACCGGCTGGAAGAAAAAGAAAATTGGTCAGGAATACTTAGAATACATTTCAGAAGGAGGGGAGTAGGATGAAGGTTTTGATCACGGGAACATCCCGAGGAATCGGCAAAGCCATTGCGGAACGGTTTTTGGATGCAGGAAATCATGTAATCGGTATGGACAGAATCGAGGAAACCATAGTCCATCCCAACTATACACATCATCTTTGTGACATTCGGGAATATGAAAAACTCCCTGAAATAGAAGGAGTTCAAATTCTGATTAACAATGCCGGAACCCAGAATGAGGCAGACATAGATATAAACCTCAAAGCGCTGATTCATATCACAGAAAAATATGGTGTTCAGGATAAGATTAAGTCTATTTTAAACATCGGTTCTGCAAGCGGTCATACGGGAGCGGAATTCCCGGAATATTGTGCAAGCAAAGGCGGTGTTATGGCATACACCAAAAATGTTGCCTTGCGTGTGGCTCCCTTTGGTGCAACCTGTAACAGTCTTGACCCCGGTGGTGTTTTGACACCTTTGAACGAATGTGTTATCAAGGACGAGGCGTTGTGGAATGAAATTATGCAGGAAACACCGCTGAAACGTTGGGCAACAGCGGAAGAAATTGCGGAATGGGCGTATTTTCTTACTGTTACCAATGGCTTTTGTACAGGACAGAATATTCTGGTGGACGGTGGAGAATCCATTAATTTCAACTTTGTTTGGAAGAAGGATTAGGACAAATTCCTGAGACAAAAGATGAGTTCAAAAAGCGGAGGAGCGTTTTAAATGGCACATACATTGGGCGTTTTGGCCGTGGTGACATTTCTTGCGAGTTTTCAGTTCAAAACGCGGAGAAATATTATCCTGGTCAACTTGACATCACGTATGTTATACATACTGCAATATATCCTGCTCGGAGCCTTTGAAGGAGCCGTTCTGGATTTTATGGGGTTTTTGCTTTCTTTCTTTGCGGGACAAAAGGAAAAAGCCTTTGTCGTAAAGTATTTTGGTGTCATTATTATTGGGATTAACCTGTTATTGGTGGCAGTAGGTCTTGCTTTGTATGAAAATATTTTCAGTATCTTTGCGATTTTAGGAATTGTTTTTGAAATCACTGCCATGTGGTTGACCAAGGAAAAGAATATACGGATTCTTTCCTTTTTTGCCGCACCTTTTTGGTTGATTTACAATTTGGCAAACGGAGCATACGGCTCGGTAGCAGGAAATGTGTTTGTGATGGTTTCCATTGTGATTGCTATGGTGCGATTGGATTGGAAAAAAGCAAAGAATTAGAGAAAAATCTCCGCAGAGGAGAGTTTGAAGGAATAAACAAAAGAAAGGAGAAACGCTTATGGCGGTTAACTGGACAGATGAACAACTTCGCGCTATTCGGGAACGAGGCAGTAACATTTTGGTGGCAGCGGCGGCAGGAAGCGGAAAGACGGCGGTTTTGGTAGAACGTATTATCCGTCGTATTTGTGATGAGGAAAACCCGATTCCGGTACACCGCTTTTTGGTGTTGACTTTTACCGAGGCGGCTGCGGCGGAAATGAAACGGAAAATTGCATCGGCATTGGAAGAAAAGCTGCGATTAGAACCCAACAATCGATGGGTACGGGATCAACTTTTGATGGTTTCTTCGGCGCACATTTCCACCGTGCATGCTTTTTGTAAAACCATTCTGCAGAACAACATTCATCAAACGGATCTGCCGGTGGATTTCTCCTTGATAGACGATGTGGAAAACAAGGTCTTGGAAAACAAGGCTTTAGATGCGGTACTGGAAAAATATTACCAGAGAATTGAAACGAAAGACGCCTTTCGGGATCTGGTGTTAGGTTATGGCGGAACCAAATCAGATGATAACCTGCGGGAAACCGTTATGAAACTGTATCACTACAGCCAAAGTCTCACCTATCCTGAAAAATGGCTTTCTTATGGGGTGAAACAGTACAAGCAATTGGCCAAGGAAGGAACCCTGGAGGGGACAGATTGGGCACAGATGCTTCAAACCCGTTGCAAGGAGTTGCTTTCAGATTTGATGGGATGTTATGAGTTTATCTGGAAGATTGTTGAAGCAGATGTTCCCTCGGATCATAAATACTTTGAGTATTATCAGGAGTTATACCAACGGTTTTCCAAAACCTTTGAACCCATCATGAAGACAGATGTATCATGGGATATGGTAAGGGAACAGATTATCCATTTTGATATTCCCAAAACCCCTGTAAAAAAAGGGGTGGACGAAGAGGTTTTTGCCCGGATTGACAGTGTAAAAAAGAATTTGCTGAAAGCCTCTTGGGAGGAATTGAAAAACCTTGTAGACAGTACGGAACCTGAAAAGTTGGAACGGGTGTTAAAGTGTACGCCACGGGTAGATGTTCTGAAAAAACTGGTGCGACAGACGGGCAGACTTCATAAGGCAATGAAACGTGAAAAATCCCTTCTGGATTTTGGTGATCTGGAGCATGAAATGATTCGTCTTTTGGTGAGTCGTCACGGAGAGCCAAGTCAAATTGCTTTGCAGTTGCGAGAACGGTTTGAGGAAATTCTGGTGGACGAATATCAGGATACCAATGACATTCAGGATACCATTTTCAGGTTGTTGTCCAAGAATGAGAGTAATATCTTCATGGTTGGCGACCTGAAACAAAGTATCTATCGATTCCGAAATGCAAACCCGAATATATTTGCGGAAAAATATCGTCGTTATCTGAATGGTGATGGTGGTATTTGTATTCGTCTTTTCAATAATTTCCGAAGCAGACAGACGGTGGTAGACGGGGTAAACGGCATTTTTTCCAATATCATGACCAAGGAGACCGGTGGTGTAGATTATACGCCGGAGGAATTTTTGATTCCCGGCGCAACATATCCCCAAACGGGAGATGATTATACTACCGAATTGCTGATTACAGATTATGGTGCCATGAAGGATGCCATGGAGAATAGCATGGAAGAACCGTCCAAGGCGAAGGCGGAGGCAGAGGTGATTGCCAAGCGGATTCGAAGGATGGTTGACAAAGGGGAACTTACTGTTCTGGACGCGGTTACCAAAGAGCCGAGACCGGTTCGTATGGGAGATATTACGATTCTGGTTCGGAATAAGGGTCGTGTTCAGGAGATGGAAGCGGTGCTGAACGCATATGGCATTCCTACTATGTCTGAGGTGGGGCAACAGTATCTTGACTCTTTGGAAGTTATGACGGTGCTGAGTTTCCTGCAGATTATTGATAACCCCAGACAGGATATTCCGCTTTTGGCGGTACTTCGTTCTGCTATTTTTAACTTTACGGCGGAGGAATTGTCTCAAATACGACTTTGTTCGAAGGGACTTTTCTATGAGGCGTTGCAGATAGCAGCGGAAGAAGGAAATTTGCGTGTTAAGCAATTCTTGAATGTTTTAGAAAGCCTTCGTGACGATGCGGTAAGCAAAGGTGTGGGACACCTGATTTTTCGCATTTGTCATGAACTGCAGTATAGGACGCTTGTAGGGGCAATGTCGGGAGGAACGGTGCGCCAGAGAAATCTGGACCTTCTCTACGAACGGGGCGAAGAGTTTGAACAAGGTACCCTTCAGGGACTGTTCCAGTTTATGTTATATATTGAAAATCTGCGGAAAGAAAAGGCGGATATGAAGGCCGGAACGGATTTTTCCGATCAGGAGAATACCGTAAACATTATGACAGTACACAAGTCCAAGGGCTTGGAGTTCCCGGTGGTAATTCTTTGTTGTATGGACGGAGAATTCAATGAAAGGGATGCCTCTGCAGGAATTATCTGGGAGGAAAAGGCAGGGGTAGCCATGGATTATGTGGATACACGCCTTCGAGTAAGATACCCAAACCTTGTGAAAAAGTTGGTGCATGGGCGGATTGTCAGCGATTCTCGGGCAGAGGAAATGAGAATTTTCTATGTGGCATTGACCCGTGCCAAGGAAAAGTTGATTCTGTCTACCACGGTGGGAACGCATTATGACGGGTGGAAAAAGGCGGCGCCGTATGTTGGCGGCTCCTTGCCAGAAGGTCTTTTGCGCAGACAAAAGTCCATGCGTGAATGGACGCTGTCTTGTCTGCTTGCGCATCCTGAAGGAAAGAAACTTCGGGAAATTGCCGGATGTGAGGGGCAGAACCTGCAGATGGATTTTCCTCTTTCTGTTTGTTATCAGGTTCCCCAAGGGGAAGTGATAGGAAGTTTCATGGCATCAGGGGAAAAGATTTTATCGCAAACAGGTGATTCCCATAAGAGTGTTTCTGATAGGCTTTCTTATCAATATCCCCATGAGATGTTGGGGCATGTGCCGATAAAACTTTCCATCAGCGAGATGAAACGACGGAATATGCCGGAGGACGAGTATGTACAGAGTGTGTTGCAAACACGGGATGTGGTACTGAGTGAAATGACGGAGATTGGTGCGTCGGAACGAGGAACCATCACCCACTATGTGATGCAACATATAGATTTTAGCCGAACAGGAACCTTAGAAGAAATCTGCCGACAATTAGAGGAAATGGTTGCCGCAGAATTGATTACCGAGAAGCAGAAAGAGGCAGTTTCACCGGAGGGGATTTACGGATTTTTTGTTCATCCCTTAGGGCAACGATTAAAGGCGGCAAAGCAGGTGGAACGAGAGTATGATTTCTATATGGAGATACCGGCATCGGTGCTGGATGATAATCTGTCCGAGGATGATAAGGATGAAGTCAT
>JAZRCD010000273.1:0-2408 GCA_045635425.1 Ructibacterium sp.
GAAATTTCTTTTCCGATACTTTTGAGGAAATATGTATTAGAGATAAAATAAAAAACGAATATTGTAAAAATAAGGGTATTACATTAGTTAGAATTCCTTATTGGAAAATATCAGATTTAAGCATAAAAGATTTATTAGAAAGAAAGTATGAGGTAGAAATATAATGAGTAATATGAATAATATTATCAAAAACAGTTTTACCCAATATGGGGCCGCAGTACTTCAGTCTCGTGCTCTCGTTGATGCTCGTGACTGTTTGAAACCCTCCGCTCGTCAAATTTTCTATTGTATGGATAAATACAAGTACACCGCCGCAAAGCCTTTCCAGAAGACAATGGCAGCGATTGGTGACGCGATGAAGCATTTCTACATTCACGGTGATAGTTCCTGTGAAGGCATTATCATGCGTGCAGGTCAGAGTTTTGCGATGCGTTATCCGCTTGTTGAAGTAAAAGGCAACGGCGGTACCCTTCTTGCATCGGGTAACTGGGCAGCACCTCGTTATACCGAGGCGAGATTATCCAAGCTTGCCGCATATCTCTTTGATGATATCGACAAGGAAACGATTGAAGACTGGCGTGATAACTACGCGGATAACGAGCAGTACCCCTCGGTTCTTCCGACAAAGGGTTTCTACAACATTGTAAATGGTTCTCAAGGCATTGGTATCGGTATGGCTTGTTCCATTCCTCAATACAACCTAAAAGAACTTAACAACGCTCTTATCCACCTCATTGATAATCCCGATTGTTCTTTTGAAGAGATTTACTGCGCTCCCGATTTTGCAACCGGCGCAATTCTTTACAACGAAGAAGATGTAAAGAACTCCATGCGTGATGGTTATGGCTATGCCTGCAAGTTGCGTAGCGTAGTTGAGTTCGACGCAAAAGAAAGATGCTTTGTTGTAACTGAAATTCCTTATGGAGTTTACACAGATACAATTAGCGGACAGTTAGAAGAGATTGTTAACGGTGAGGACAATCCCGGTATTGAACGCTTTAATGACCTTACTGGCGCCCGCCCTCTTATCAAGATTTATCTCGGCAAGAAGGCAAATCCCGATAAGGTATTGAAGTATCTTTACAAAAACACCAGCCTTCAGTATCACTACGGAATCAATTTCACTATGTTGGACCAGGGTAGATTCCCCAAGGTATTTACTTGGAAAGAATTGCTTCAGTCCCACATCGACCACGAAAGAGTTGTTTATCGTCGTGCATTTGAATTCGACTTGAATAAAATCAAGAATAGAATTCATATCATTGATGGTCTGCTTATCTGTATGGCGAATATTGAGGAAGTAGTACAAACTATCCGAAATTCTGTATCTACTGCGGCCGCTTCTGAAGCATTGCAGAAGAAATTTTTGCTTGATGTAGAACAAGCAAAAGCCGTATTGGATATGAAGTTAAGCCGTTTAGCACATCTCGAAGTTCAAAAACTTGAAAACGAGAAGAAAGATCTTGAAGACCAAGCTAAAGAAATTGAAAACATCCTTAATAATGAAGAACTTTTCAAAGAGGAAATCAAGAAAGGATGGAGAGAAGTAGCTGCGAAGTTCAGTGATCCCCGTCGTACAAAAATCCTCAACATCGTTAAGGAAGACGAGGAACCCACTGAGATTCGTCAGTTGCAAGTTTCTCTCACCAACCATGGTAATGTCTTCGCCACCGAGGTATCCTCTTTGTACACTCAAAGACGTGGCGGCGTTGGCAATAAACTCAAGATGGCAGATGGTGAATATGTAATTGCAACACAATCCGTTAATTCCGATGAAGAACTACTATTCTTCTCTCAAGCAGGTAATGTATATCACTACAAGGTTGCAAATATTGCAATTGACCAGTTTCTACACGTACAGCAACTTGCGCCCGTTAAGGATTGGGAACGTATTTGCGCGATTACCTCCACCCATAAAAATACAGACAAACCTTACATTCTTTTCTTCACAAAGAAAGGAATGATAAAGAAGTCCGAAATATCTGAGTACAATGTTACTCGTAATGTAGGTCTTAAGGCTCTTACTCTCGAAGAAGGTGATGAAATCGTCAATGTTCTATTCACCGATAATGAGAAAGTAGGTATTGTTACTGAATGTGGCAACTTCCTCATGATTACTACCGAAGATATTCGTCCTATCGGTAGGGTTGCAAAGGGCGTAAAGGGTATTAAACTAAATGATGGAGATGGTGTCGTAAGCGCCCGCACTATTCCAGCAGATACCACAATGATTGCCTCTATCAGCGGCAATGGTTTATTTAAGAAAACCAGTATAGACGAATTTGTTGTTCAGGGGCGTGGTACAAAGGGAGCAAAAATCCAAAAAATTAATGATGGTGATTGGATTGCTGATTTCTATCCAATAATAAGAGATGGCGACATTTTGATAGCTTCCACACATGCTTGTA
>JAZRCD010000274.1:0-7452 GCA_045635425.1 Ructibacterium sp.
TGGCTTTGATGATGACAGGGCTTAAGGCAAGAATACCAATCAGGTTGGGAATCGCCATCAGACCGTTCATAATACTGGAAATATCCCAAACAAGTTCCAGACTGACAACTGTTCCTAAGAAGACAAAGGCAATGTAAAGAATACGGTAACCTGTGATAGCCTTCGCGGATTTGTTGGTTAAGAAACCCATGGAAACCTCTCCGTAGTAAGCCCAACCAAGAATGGTGGAAAGGGAGAAGAGAACAGTAGAAAGGGTCAGGACAATCTTACCGATACCAAAGGGAAGAATAGCATCATAGGAAGCAATGCTCAGGCTTGCACCGTCCAGTTGACCACCGTTCCAAAGTCCTGCAGTCAGGATAACCAAAGCAGAACAGGTACAAATAATGATGGTGGTAAAGAACACCTCAAACATTCCCCAAAGACCTTGCTTGACAGGATCTTTGGTGCTGGATGCGGCGTGTGCCATGGGCGCACTACCAAGACCTGCTTCGTTGGAGAATACGCCACGAGAGAAACCGAACTGCATTGCTTTCATAATACCGTAGCCTGCGGCACCGCCCAATGCGGATTTTACCTGAAAGGCCTCACGGAAGATGAGGGCAAATGCATCGGGAATTGCTTTGGCGTTGATAATCAATGCTACAACAGAGCCCAACACATAGAAAACTGCCATAAAAGGAACCAATTTTTCGTTTACCGATGCGATTCTGCGAACACCACCCAGCAATACGATGCCGGCAATCAGGGTCAGAACCACGCCGGTAATCCAGTTGGGAACTCCGAGATTGTTGTTCAATGCACCGGCAATGGAGTTGGATTGGGTTGCATTACCGGTACCAAGGCAGGCGATCATGGCAAAGATGGAAAAAGCAACTGCCAACCATTTTTGTTTCAAACCGTTTTGCAGGTAGTACATGGGGCCGCCCACCCATTCGCCTTGGGCATTTTTCTCACGAAATTTTAAAGAAAGAACAATTTCAGAATATTTGGTGACCATACCAAGAAGAGCACTCACCCACATCCAAAAGACTGCACCGGGACCGCCTGCGGTAATGGCGGTAGCAAGCCCGGCGATACTTCCGGTTCCGATGGTTCCTGCAAGTGCAGTGGCAACCGCCTGAAAGGGGCTGACGCCGGAGGCGTCCTTGGTGTGCTGGTCCTTGGAGAAAAGACCCATCACGGTATTTTTTAAGGTATAGCCAAACCGGCGGAACTGTAAAAAGCCGGAACGAATGGTTAAAAAGAGACCGGTGCCAATCAAGAGGGTCAGCATAATGGGACCCCAAACCACGTTGTCAATTTTTTCAATGATGAGTTGTAAATACTGCATGTCTGAACTTCCCTTCAAAACTATGAAATCACAATGGTTTCTCTTAAAAAACCAACCCGTCGATTATATAAAAAAACAGAAAAAATGTAAATAGTTTTTCATAAATGCAAAAAATATTTTTGTAAATAATAACTGAACGAGAAAATATTTCTGTTAACACGATTTTATAACAGACGAAACAAAAAAATAACAGAGAAAATGACAGGCATTCTCTCTGCTATTCGCATATTTCTTGTATGATACAGCTTAGTCGGGACGTTCCACTGTATAGATGTTCTTGTTGGGAAGGGTCAGGATGCCGGGGTTTCGCAGGGCGTTCAGGCAGATGGAATCTTCGCCTTTGTAGTGTAACTCATCCTCGAAGGTTTCCCCAAAAGTGCAACCGTGACCATAGAGGTAGATGTCCGCCTCTTTGGTAATCTGCTCTCTGGAGTGGGTCAGGCAGAAGGTGTGGTTTTCAATTTCCACTACGGTGTCCGGTTCTACAATCCGGAAGAAGGGAGCAATCTCGGCCACCTTATCGGGAAGATCATTGTTGCCCGGTACCCAGTAAACAGGACAGTTTGCTTCTTTCAGGATATCTGCCATAACGGCAACCTTTTCGCAGTAGGAAGCGTGTGCCGAGGTATCCCAACTTACCTTGTCTTCATCTGCGGTATCTCCGGTATGAATAATTACATCCGGTTTTACCAGACGAACAAGTTGACGATAGAAGGGAGAACTTCCGCCATGGGTATCACCAATATGTAATACCTTAAATTCTTTGGAGTCAATGGCCTCATCAGGGATTTGGATGCCCCAAGGTTTTCTGTCATCGTCCTCAAAGGTAAATTCGGTGGAGTGAACTATGTTGTTGGTCACCATCTGTCCGGGCAGGAAGCATACGCACTTGCCGAAGTTACGTCTGGGATCTTTGGTATCATAAAGACCCAGACAACAGTTCCAAAGGAAACCGCCCAGCTTCAGTTTTAAATAGCGGTTAGCCGCACCGGTAGAGGCACCGTGACCTACAATCAGAATTTCTTCATCGGTGTCCTTGTATTGGTCAATCAGGGCGTTAATGCCTGCCTGAACTCGCTTTTCCACATCGGGGGTAGTTTCTATAATGGGAGCCCACCAAGGAATTTCCAAAGTGGCATCCTCTGCAATGTGGGGATACCATTCTCTCAATTGAGAAAGGGGTGTGCCCTTGTATTTACTAACCCAATCGGGATCGTGTAAAATTTCATGCATCCAGGGAGTGGGGTAGATGACCGAGCCGGTTTCCCGGGCAATCATTTCGGCAGTCTCCATAGTCCGCCAAAAAGGCGAAGAAAGGATGACACCGTGAAAGTTCCGTCCTGCCAGAAATTTTCCAAGAAGGGTTGCTTGCTCTCTGCCCATATCGGAAAGGGGCATTTCCCCTCTGGGAAGGGTGGCGTCTCCTCCAATGTAATCGGCAGTTAAGCCTATCTGACCATGTCGTGTAATATAAAGTTTCATAACAAGATTCCTCCTGTCTCAGATCTTGATGTTTGCATTATTGTACTACTTTTCGACTATGATGTCAAGAAAACAGAAAAAGAAGGCAAAAGATTGTTGGTTTTTCAAAAAAAGAAGACTTTCTTGCACAAAGAAGCCACCCAATCGGATGGCTTCTTGTTTTATTAAAATTCTAAGGTAACAGGGCCAAACAGGCCGGACTCCAAAGATTCTCTCTGGAATCCTTGCATGTAAACGCTGAGAGGATCCGGTTTCCAACCGGGGAAGAGTTCTTCGTAATGGGCGTTCTCATAGGCGTTGCACATGGTGTTGGACACACGAATACAAAGTTCGTTTTCTTCTTTCAAATCGGTCAGGTTAAATCGGAAGGGCGAGAAGATGCCAACGCCGAGGGATTTCCCGTTCAGGAATACTTCGCAAGAATAGGAAACCTTTCCAAGATCGAGAACGGCACCCTTTTGCATAGATTCATCGGCGCGGAATGTTGTGCGATAGATACAATCTCCCGAGAAGAATTCACCCATCTGCTCACGCCAATCCCCCAGAGGAATTTTTTGATAATCTTCGTTGACGGACTCTTTTTTGGGGCCGTCAGCGGTGATAATATAGGAGTTAATCTTGCGGATTTCAAAATCCTCAAGTTGCATCTTATGATCGAATGTTTCCTCTGTCTTTGGAGTTTCGGTGATGCCGGTTTTGGGGAAGATGAGAACCCGTTCTTCTCCCGAGGCAAGGTCGTAGCAATAGGGGGCTACCGATACAGCCTTTTTCTCACCGCTAACCAAATCATATTCCCAAGCAACGGGTGCACTTTCACGTGGGAAGGAAACCTGCCCCGTTTGTGCGTCAAATGCTTCGTTGGTGAGATAATAAATGGTTCCCTCCGAAATTTGACGACGACTTGCTCGAAGATTTTCGCCTGCATGAATGATGGGGTCTGTCGTGAAATCTCCCTCACATTCAACCACCTTTCCGCCGGCTTCTTTGAATGTATCCAGTTTTGCTTTTACCTCATCGGGCATGGTAACCTTCGGTTGGAGGTAGATGGTGCGGTAGGCAGCATCGCCGATAACCAAGGCACCGTCTAAAAGTTCGGCGGCTAAGATGGCGTCATCGTCAATAACGTCCATATCACAACCGCGGCGTTCCAAGGTAGAACCCAGTTCTTCAAAGGCCTCTGCCATATCACGGGCGGCTTGATCACCGGGCCAGATATCATAAAGAGGCATATAAACTGCCGCATCCGCAATGGGTTTTCCGGCTGACATCACATAACTTGCCCGTGCCGCCCAAAGATTAAAATCGGAGAGGTCGCTGCTACCCGGAATATCAGGACAGAATCGCAAGGTTCCTCCTGCCATGTGACGACCGCCATAGTTGACACAGGTGTTCATGGGGTTCAATAGGTTGAGACCACGAACCACTTGGAAGTTATAGAGCCACCGCATCTGGTCGTGGGTGAGACCACTACCATAAATGGCATAAGATTCGGTCATGGAAAGTCTTGCCCCAATCTGGTGTGCTGCAGAGGATGCATAACGGGGGAAGAAACGATTGGCGCACAAGGGAGCATAGGCTTGTATGCCCGGCATTTCGGGACCGGGGAATACCTGTCGCCAAATCATATCAATACCGGGAACATCCATAGCACGCAGACATCTTAAAATATGGTGGAAGCCCCAACGGGCATTGCCGATGGCAACATCTTCTCCCGATACGTGACCGGTGGCAAGAGAGCCATGCTTACGACAATAATCTCGAATGGGGATGAAATAACCATCCACAAAGAGACGGCTGACAAGGTCGTGATAATCGCCTCGCACCTTTTTTGCTTTTTCGTCACAGGGGTAGTCGTCAAAAAGCATAGGCAGACATTCCATAATATCGTAGCCGAAGGCATCAAGAAACTTCTCTTCAAACCCCTCGGACCATGGAATGGTATCAGGTGCACCGTGGGTGCGGATTTCCGGTTCATCGGTGAATACAAGGGGGAAATGTTTACCCAGACCCCCGAAGTAGTCGTTGTAACGCTCATGAGTCAGTTTGATAAATGCTTCGGTGGAACGAGGATCCATCAGGTCGGGGTAGGGTTGTGCTAAGGGTTTAATCAGGCTTTTTTCTCCATCCTTGTTAATGGCCAAGGCGGCAAGTTCTGGATGGTTCTTTACAACCAGTCCGTCTGCGGCACCCGATGGCCAACCTGCCTCGTCGTACATCCAAAGGTTTATGCCACGTTTCTCGGCGGCTGTTACGAAGTGGTTCAGCATTTCCATATACTCGTCAGAGAGGTAGGTAAACTCCTCAATATGACTGTCCGACCCGAAGGCATTGGTAATGGAGTAGAGGTAAAGACCACGGATGCCACGGGCTTCCATGGTATCAAGAACGTTTTCAAATTCCTCTTTGGTTGCTTGTCCCTTGATAATACAACAATAAACCGGCCAGAATTTTACCGGTGGAGAATTCAGTTCTTCAAGATTATCGTGGGCTCCGTATTCGTAGTTTGACTTAGGAAATTCCATGGGAAAACTCCTTTCTTGTATCGCAAATAATCCGATATCTGTATTGCTTGAGAATATGATTATTATAACAGTTGCAAAACATTACTGTCAATTCACTTTTGAATGTGATTATGGTAATTTTGACCCACAGTATATGAAAAAAGTCACCCTGTGGGTGACTTTTTGACTTATTAGGCACGCTTGAAATAATGCTTTAAATAGGTATACCCGATCCAGACCGCAAAGGAAACAACACAAAATCCGATCAGGGTCCAGAAAACGGCAGTCCATTCGAAGTTGTCTGCAATGGCACCAAGGCCATAGGAACTGATGGTGCTACCCATACAACAAAATCCGTTCAGGATTCCGGCAAAGAGACCGGAGTTTACCTTTCCTCGCATAAACAACGGGAAAACGCTGGTAATCAAACTGTTCAGGCTGGATGCTAAAAAGTTTACGGTAACCAAGCCAATCAGCATGGGAGCAACCCATTCAAAAGTTAAACTTCCGATAATCATGCCGATGAAAGCCGCAATGATTGCAAAGACCGCCACACAATGATTCACGTAGTCGGGAATGGCGTTATGCATTTTTAAAGCAAGAGCATTGCCGAATACAGCAAGGATGGGCAGGAATAAGGTCAACAGAATGGAAAGAGAATCGGTGATATTAAATTCTTCTTTCAGGATAGAAGGAACCCATGTGGTTAATCCGTCCTTAATCAGGTTCACGCCGATGGCACAGAAACATAACACATAGATGGAGGTAAAGAGCAGTTTTCTCTCACCGCTCTTTTGTTCTTCCTGTGTGGATGCTTCGACCGTGGTTTCTTCCGTAACATCCTCTGCAGTTTGAGCTGCTTTTGCTGTTGCCACGGCTTTTTTATAGAGAAGTAACCAAAGCAGAGCAACTGCGATTACCGCAATGCCTGCGGTGTAAAAGGCGAGTTTGAATTTGTCAAAAGAGACGTAAATGGAACTTAACCCATAGATGGTTAGGGTTCCCAGTGCCACGGTAGTTCCCATCACCACGCTGGATGTGCCAAGGGATTTTTTGGGCAATGCTTCTGAAAGCAAGCGGATGAGGGTGGGCCATAGGATGGACAACACAAAACCATTGACCAACCACAACCATTTCATAATCGCAAAGTTAGAACCGACAGCAATGATCAGGTTGATGGTTGCAGAAACCATCAAACTTGCAAAGACCATCCATTTGATATTGTACTTTTTACAGAATAATCCGTTGAAAACCTGTCCCACTCCGTAGGCAAAAAAGAAGAAGGTGGGAACGGTGCCTGCGGTTGCCTTATCAACATGATAAAAGTCGATAATCTGAGTGATATTTGCAGAGTAATTCACTTTTCCAAGGTAAGAGGTAGCATAAACCAGCCATCCGAGAAAAATCAAGAGAAAGGCAGGACTTTTTGGCTTTTTCATCTGGGGGGTGGAATGTTGTGCCATAGTATGTACTCCTTGTGGTTTGTATCAATATAAAGCCTGTATTTCGTTGAAAAAAGCACTTCCAAAGAAGTGCTTTTTTCCTGGCTCCTCCAGTTGGACTCGCACCAACGACCCTGCGGTTAGCAGCCGCATGCTCTACCAACTGAGCTATAGAGGAATATCTTCTTTTGTCAGTGTATGCAAATCAATGGATATTATTCCTTTTCTGCAACACAAAAACTATTATAACCTTTTTTCGGGAAATGTCAACCCTTTTTGAGAAAAAATTCCTATGAAGTTCCATAAAAAATCGCAGTTTGGAGATATCAGTTGTCCAAACTGCGTTTTTCGTTTTGGTTTAGCCGTTTTCCAAAGCCTGTTCCAACCAGAACATGCCAATATCAAAAGCTTTGTAAAGACCTTCACGTTCTGCCTGACGAATCAGACGAGACTGGTCACCTTCGTTGGTTTTGAGTTCAATCACAACACGCTTTGCAATCTGCAAATCCTGCAGGGGTTCCTGATCTTCCAAACGGAAGATTACTACATATTTGTCATCGGGTTTCCCATAATAAATCTGATTGCCGCAACGTACCAAAGGTTTTCCGTTGTAGGTTAAATATTCTTGTTTCTGAGATGCCATGACACTGTCACCTTTCTGCCCACGAGAATAGTAGACAATTTCATCGGTGGG
>JAZRCD010000275.1:0-2809 GCA_045635425.1 Ructibacterium sp.
AAGAAAGATGTTCCGGCATGAATCCAATCACCGTTTTCAATGTTTTTTCCCATGATTCAACTGTTTGTTCAGGTAATCCATACATTAAATCCACAGAAAGATTGTCAAACCCGACCTGACGAGCATCTTGAAAGCATCGGGTGAAATCCGTAAAATTATGAATTCTTCCCAGACGTTTTAACATGACATCCTCCGTCGATTGAAGACCCATACTCAGACGATTAAACCCGGCACCATGCAACATCCCAAGCCCTTCTTGGTCAATGGTTCCCGGATTGCACTCTGCCGTAATTTCACAATCATCCTCAAGAGCAAAGTGTTCCTTCACACAATTTAAGAGGTCGGACAGTTTCTCTGCACCAATCGATGTGGGTGTTCCGCCGCCAAAATAGATGGTGCTTACCGACTCACAAGTGTTGTTTTGGGCGATTTCCTTCTTCAAGGCACGGCAATACTCGTCCATCATTGATTCCTTCCCTGCATAGGAATTAAAATCACAATACAGACATTTTTGCTTACAAAAAGGAATATGCAGATAGATTCCGAGGGACATATTGTTTCCTCCATTTCAAAAAGCCGGGAATCCCGGCTTTTTTCTTAATCCAGTTTTAAGACGGACATAAACGCCTCTTGGGGAACCTCCACAGACCCCACCTGACGCATCCGCTTTTTACCTTCCTTCTGTTTTTCCAACAGTTTCTTCTTTCTGGAAATATCACCGCCGTAACACTTGGCAAGTACGTCTTTCCGCATTGCGCGAACCGTCTCTCTGGCAATGATTTTTCCACCAATGGCCGCTTGGATGGGAACCTCAAACAACTGACGAGGAATGACATCTTTAAGTTTCTCGGCAATTCTTCTACCTCGACTGTAGGCACGTTCCTTATGAACAATAAAGGAAAGTGCATCCACCATTTCGCCATTCAAAAGCATATCCAGTTTTACAAGTTCAGACTGCTCAAAACACTTAAACTCATAGTCAAAGGATGCATAGCCACGAGTTCTGGACTTAAGAGCATCGAAGAAATCGTAAATAATCTCATTGAGAGGCAAATCATAGTTCAACGAAACTCGTGTGTCATCTAAATAGGTCATATCAATATAGTCACCACGACGTTCCTGACAGAGTTCCATGATGCTACCCACATATTCTTTCGGTGTCATAATAGACGCCCTTACAATGGGTTCCATCATAATATCAATCTCGGAAACACTGGGCATGTTAGTCGGGTTATCAATCATCAGTTCGGTTCCATCCGTCTTGATGATTTTATACTCAACCGAAGGTGCAGTTGTAACCAAATCCAAATTATATTCACGTTCCAACCGCTCTTGGATAATTTCCATGTGTAAAAGGCCCAAGAAACCGCATCGGAAACCGAATCCTAACGCAATAGAAGTTTCTGCCTCAAAACGAAGTGCCGCGTCGTTAAGTTGAAGTTTTTCTAAAGCTTCTCGCAAATCATCGTATCTGGCGCCATCCGCCGGATAGATACCGCAATAAACCATAGGCTTTACTTCTTTGTAGCCGGGAAGCGGTTCGTCCGTTCCATTCTCCACCGTCGTAACCGTATCACCAACGTGAACCTCTTGTACATTCTTGATGCTTGCCGCAATAAATCCAACCTCACCGGCAGAAATTTCCTTTGCAGGCACCATGCCGTTGGGATGAAGATATCCGGTTTCGACCACATCAAATGTAGCACCTGTTGCCATCATTTTAATCTGTTCACCGGCTCTTAACTTACCATCAATGACACGGACATAAACAATAACACCTTTATAGGCATCGTAATAGGAGTCAAAAATCAGCGCTTTCAAAGGAGCCTCTTCCTCTCCGGAGGGAGCCGGAACCAATTCAACAATCTTCTCCAAGACTTCTTCGATATTGATACCATTCTTAGCAGAAATCAAAGGTGCATTTTCACCGTCAATGCCGATTACATCCTCGATTTCCTTCTTTACCTCATCCGGCCGTGCAGATGGCAAGTCAATCTTGTTAATAACGGGAACCAACTCCAGATCATGCTCCAAAGCAAGATAGGTATTGGCAAGGGTTTGTGCTTCAATTCCCTGCGCCGCATCCACAACAAGAATAGCACCCTCACATGCCGCAAGGCTTCTGGAAACCTCATAATTAAAGTCCACGTGTCCCGGGGTGTCAATCAGGTTAAGAATATATTCTTCCCCATCCGACGCTTTATATAACAACTTCACCGCACGGGCTTTGATGGTAATACCACGTTCCCGTTCCAGATCCATGTTATCCAAAATTTGCGCCTGCATCTCCCGTTGGGTCAGCGCACCTGTCTTTTCAAGCAAGCGATCTGCTAAGGTACTCTTACCGTGGTCAATATGAGCAATGATCGAAAAATTTCGAATTTTTTCTTGGCGGTTCTGCATTCTGTTTCCTCACATTCTTTATGAAATCCAATGACAAAATCGTCGTTACTTATTTATGATGAAAAGGCCGAATATGTCGATGGTGTTTGTTGCCATGTTCCTTGGCATGTTCCAACTTCAAGTGTCGACGCATCTTCACCTCATCAGGCATAGGTTTAATATCTCCTGCCGCCCGCAATGCGTTCCGTGTAAGCAACGGACCAACCAGTTCGTAAATCAAAACGGCAAACAAAGTAATGTTTCGAATCAGGTTACCCTCTGCACCCAGCTGCATTGCAGTGGTACACATTCCCAAAGCAACACCTGCCTGAGGCAATAGGGTAATACCCAGATACTTACAAATCTCAGGAGAACACTTGGTCGCCTTAGCACTTGCAAAGGAACCATAGTACTTACCCACCGATCG
>JAZRCD010000276.1:0-2220 GCA_045635425.1 Ructibacterium sp.
CCCCCTTCGGTGTGAATACCCACCGTTTGCTTGTGAGAGGAACCCGTATTCCCTATGAAGAAGCAGAGGAAATCGTGGAAGAAACCACGCCTGCAGAAACCAAACCGGTATCTACATGGGAGCAGGAGTATTTGAAGGGACTGTATATCGGCTTGGCTGCTGTTGCCGCCATGGGACTTGTCGCATTGGGATACTGGATTTACCGGAGGTGTCGCCGTGCGAGTGCTTAAAGGCATTGTCGCCTTTGTCATGATTCTGCTGTTCTCCTGTGGCTTTTCTATCTTTGCGTATCCCTATATTCATAACTATGTTGTGGAAAAGGATATGCAGGGACAAGTTCAGGATTTTTGGGATCAGTTCACTACTGACCCCACAGAGCAAGAACCCCTTCCTACAGAAGTTCCCACTGAGCCAATCCCCCCCACAGAACCGCCCAGAGAACATAAGGAGCTTTGGGATGCCATGGTGGATTATAACAACACCATTTGGGCAGAAAAACAGTCGGGTCTTTGCGATCCTTGGTCTTATCAGCAGCCTTCCTTCACCTTGGGCGAGTATGGATTGGAAGAGGAAGTTTTCGGTGTGATTTCTATTCCTGCCTTGGATATAGAAATGCCGCTGTATTTGGGAGCAACCTCTGCGCACATGGCAAAGGGTGCTGCCCATCTGTCCCAAACAAGCCTGCCCATTGGAGGTATGAACACCAACTGTGTCATTGCCGGTCACAGAGGGTACAACGGTGCCGCTTACTTCCGCTATGTAACGGAACTGAAACCCGGTGATGAAGTTATTATCACAAATTTGTGGGAAACCATGACCTATGTGGTGACGGATACCCAAATTATTAAGCCTAACGAAGTGGACCAAATTCTGATCCAGGAAGGCCGGGATATGATTACCTTGCTTACCTGCCATCCCTATGCTTCCGGTGGCAAACAGCGATTCCTCGTTTTCTGTGACCGCGTACCAACTGAATAAATAAAGGAGGAGATTTTTATGTTTGTAGACAGAAATCTTGTTCAAAGAATGAAAGACACTTATCCACCCGGTACCCGAATCGAACTGGACTTCATGGGGGATGATCCCCGTCCCATTGCTCCTGGTACGAAAGGAACGGTAAGAATCGTGGATGATATGGGCACGGTACACTGTGATTTTGACAACGGCAGACGGCTTGGTCTTGTTCCCGGAGAGGATGCGTTCCATGCGATTTCTGAAAGAAAGCGCGTTGACAGGGATGCGAGGTGATTCCCATGGATAGAGAAAACAAGCGGATGATTGGTGAATACGAGGTCATTCATGCGCTACACATCGGTGATCGGGAGATTATCGTTGGCGATAATCCTCACGCCCCCAAAGACGAGAGATTTCTGTGTGTGACCTGCCAGTACATTGATGTGTTTATCAAACCGGAAAATGCCATTGTGAGTGACGATTTCACTGAGATTATCCAGGAATATGGAAACCGGTTGGCAGCACAGGCGGAGAAAACCCGTCCCTTGGTTATGAAACCGAAGATCCAGGGCATTGATACCCGTGTTCTGACGGAAAAGGATTGCCAACGCATCGACAGCGGTGACAATCTCAATGGCAAAATCATTGTTATCAAGCCGACCTCTCTGCGGCGTGAATACCAAATGTGTACCAACCAAATCATGCTCTGCACCGGTGGCTTCGGTGCATCCCCCAACAGCAGAGGCAATGCCTGTTACTGTGTTGATCTGTACACCGGTGAGAAGTGCCGCCAGGAGCGCCCCGATGTACTGGGTACATTAGAACGCAGTCAACTTCCCCAATGGGCAGAACTCACCTTAGTCCAGCATGAACAGAAAATGCGAAAAGAGAGAGGTGATGCACGATGAAATACACGGTAAAAGTAAAAGAAATCAATTATGAAACCATCGAAGTCGAGGCAACCTCGCCAGAAGATGCGCTTGAGAAAGCCGAAGCGCACTATTCCATGGGTAATACCATTTGGGATTGTGGTGAATACGAGTTGACTGATGCGAAAAGGGTTCCGAATCGAGATCGTGATTCAAGATAAGGAGGATAATATGGGAACCGCATTAAATGCAAATACTGCGAGATTTGATACTGTTACTATCTTTGATATTCCCATGCTTTTCACACATGGATATGTGGAACCGGAAACTCTCCCCAAAGGAGTTTACCAATATGCGGTCAGGCATCACAGTGAAGATACAGAAAAACCGACCCAAA
>JAZRCD010000277.1:0-1937 GCA_045635425.1 Ructibacterium sp.
ATTTAGTTAAAGCGTCATAGTTGCCTTTTAATCATCAAACTGTTTGATGTATTCTTTTATATCTTCCATTAACATATCGAAATCATCGGGGTCAAGTTCGTTCAGTGCGTTGTCAATGCTTTCTTCTATCCGTTCAAGATAGTCCTTAATACGGTTTCTGTTAATCATGTTCATACATCCTCCAATTTACTTAAAGCGTCATTTTGCTTTTAATAATACAGCCGCTTTCCGTACTTCCCGCACCCTTCGATTTCGTCACAAACTCCATCGTGATACTCGCACATAGGAACTAACAGTCCCCGCAGTTCCGGCATAACCTTCTCCGCAAGGGAGCACATCCTCTGGACAACCTCCCGGGTTTCCGGGGACGCTTTCATACAGAGCCGCTTATTAGCAAGCGTCAGGAGGGCTTCCGCATTAAGCGTTATCCTCATAGTTACCGGAGCATCCTGCGGGGCTTTCGTCCGGTCATAATTCGTCTGTCTGTCGTTCCTCTGGCTCTGAACATACGCTTGAAACCCTACATGATGCCGGACAAGGTGAACCGATACCCAGTATGGAATATCCCGGAGAACATAAGAGAAATTCAATTCCCGTATCGGGCTATGCCTTGCAATGAGCATTTTCCGAACAAATTCTATTGTCGGCGGGGTTCTCGCTTCCTTCCCTATCGTTCCAACGGTACATTCTTTCATCCACATAAGGTCAGCCGCTGTCGGATATCGTTTTAATTCAATCTGCATCCAAGTTTCCTCCCCGTAACCTCTAATAATATCGGACACTCCTCAGGTCTTTTTTTTGACCAATCCGGCACAATACATTCTCCCGTCCGGTCAATGCCATTTGCTTCCAGGTTGGCTTCCATAGCGTTACACATTAACAGCCCTTCGTAATCCCCGGACTGTATCCAATACGAAAGAGGGCAGTTTTCACACCGATCCGGGAGGGGCATATCTACTAACACCATCAGGCGTACCTCCTATATGCGCTCTTTACGTCTTCCTTGTCCATGTTGATATAACCCATCGTTGTATCCATCTTATCATGACCCATCAGATACATAATATCCTGCGCCGACATTCCCCGGTGATTGAGTTCCGTTGCAAAAGTCCTCCGGAACTTATGCGGGTGGCAATGCTCAACGCCAGCGACAGCCGCAACTTTTTTCAGCATCGCCCGTATACCTCCCGGTTTGAGCCGCTTTTTCCGATCACTCAAAAACATGCAAGGATCATTATCCGTCCGTGTTTCTAAATACTGCGCCAGCAACATTCCCGTTACCTCACTAAAATATACGGTTCTGTCCTTGCTTCCTTTACCGTGAACAACACATTCAAGGTTATTTAGATCTACTTCGTCCCGGTTAAGAGCAGAAACCTCACTAACCCGGCAACCGGTGGATTGCATAAAGTTTATCAACGCCCGGTCACGGATGCCATATTCAAACGTTACAACCTTTTCATTTAGCTTTTCGATTTCAACCGCTGTATATGTTTTCTTTTTCTTTTTCGCCACCGTAACTTTTCCAAGGTTCGCTGTCGGGTTCCTTTCAATCAGGCACTCCCGTTGTAACCAATTGAAATATGCGGAGAATATACACCGATCCCCTTCAAGAGTCCGGTCAGCAATTCCCCGTTCCTTTTCTGCCGCCAGATACTCCCGCAGATGGTACACTGTAATCCTCCGGGTCGGAACCTTTACGAAATCCATCATGCGCCCGATTATATACTTGTATCTGTCAATTGTTTTTTTGACTCCTGCCCTCAACCGTTAACGCCGAAATGTAGCAGTCCAGGCAATCGTCTTTTTCTTCTCCCCATCTTTCAACGCTCCGCATATCGTAACCCTCCAGAACGTCAGAAATGATGGTCATGATTTTCGACATGTCCGACACGGTAACGACATCGGAAAGATTCTTCTCCGTTTCCCGGAGAAAA
>JAZRCD010000278.1:0-3256 GCA_045635425.1 Ructibacterium sp.
ACCAAGAGGGCGATTCCGGAGAGGAAATTCGGATGGCAAAACAAATATTAGACTTCCTCGGCTTATATCAAGGTGAAATCAACGAAGAATACGATCGGGATTTGTATTATGCGGTTTATGCATTCCAGTCCCAGACAAAGCTTTATCCCTACGGTGTTCTGGACTTAACCACACAGTTGCAGTTGAGAAATCGGCTCGGTCAATCAGAACGTGAACACGACGATCAAATGACAGAAGCCTATGCCTATTTCGGCATCCAAACATCCAAATAAAAAAAGAACCTGTACCAATCGGTACAGGTTCTTTTTATGTTAAATGGTGATTTTCTCGCCAATTTTTTCGGTCAGTTCTTTGCCGCCGCAGTGAACAGTGAAGCTATCGCCATCTACATAGATGGAAAAGACCTTTCCGCGAATCTTAATATCTTCTGCATCGATTTTGGAAGCAGGTCTGTGCTTTGCGGGAGAGATGTCAATACTTCCGTCGAAATGCACCCGAACACCAAGCATCCAAAACGCCATCATCTGTGCAATATTCATGGCGTGAACGTCGCCCTGCAGAGGAGTATCTTCTCGATTGAAAATCATATTTGCCGCACAAGAGTCTCCAAGATAAGGAACACGATTCCACCAAAGAATACGATTGACGATATCGGTTGCCAATTCAGACTTTCCGATTTCATAAAGCTGGGAACAAACTTCGGTGACAAAGTGTTGACAAGAGCCGCCGCCACCATTATCAATGTCATCTTGGTCGTAGGAGATGTCGTGCTTTGCCATGCTGTGCATACCGAAGCGAGAGAGGAATTCTTCATCGTTAATGTGGGAGATCAAGCCCTCTCGTTCTGTTTCGTCCAGGACGGGACTGTTCAGGAATTTGAACATTTGTATGGTGTAGCGGAAGTCACGTTTTCCCTCGTAAAGGAAGGCGTACCATTGCTTCTCTTCGTCCCAAAGTTCCTTCATCTTTTCTTTCAGTTGAGCAGCTCGTTCCATCAGTTTTTCTTCCGGACGTCCCGCAATGCAGGTCAACTCATAAACACGCTTGTAGTTCATATACCGTCGTGCATTCAGGTCGGGCATAACACCGCAATAGGGAATGCCTCTGCGCAGTTCCAGATGCTCTTTTCCGCCTACGCCGTAGTCGTAAAGTTCTACGGGTTTACTCAAATCATCACAGACATAAGCCTGATAAATCATCCAGTCAAGAAGGGTTTTGCCATTCACTTCTTCGTGAAGGAATTCAATATCGCCGGTATGCAGAATATGATAATAAACCATCAGGATAATCTTCTCCTGATTTACCTGATACCAAGGTCCGTCAGGAGCACCGGTTACCGGCTTTAAGGAGTAGGATTTGGTAAGGTCAATGTTCAGATATGCCTTGATGTTGTCCTTGTTTGCTTCAGGATCCACCAAAGGATGAAGCATCAAGCCACCACAATAGTCCCAAAGATATGAAGTCATACAAGAGCCGATGACACTACCGGTGCTGTAGAAGTGGGGGACGAACAAATCTTCACCATCCCAGCGACAAAGGATGTAACATACCAAAGAGCGGTAATAAAGAGCGTCCAACTCTTTGTTATCGGAATGGAACTTGGGAATGTTGGCAAGAACCTCGTCGGTTCGACGGGTGAGCCAAGCAAAGGCATCCTCGATAACCGAATCATAATTTCCGATAAACGCCTCGGCATCGGCAATGGCGGTTTCGGTCTTGCCCATGTGGAAGGAGAGGAAAAACTCCAAAGTCTCTCCGGCACCGATGGTAACTTCGGTTTCCCAAAGGCGAGCCAGTTCAAACAACTTAAGGTCAACGGAGGAGGTAATAACATAAGCATAATCTCCGCTTTCGGCAATCAAAGTGTTGGGGGTCGTCTTGTAGGAAACTTCACGGATGTTCCCCGGTTGTGGCTGACAAAAAGTCCAGTCATCCGGCTCGTATCGTACATGCCCTTGAAACTGTACCTGAAGAGGAACAGTCATGTCCTCTGAACTGTTGTTGGTAACAGAAAATTTCTGCACAATGGCGCGCTTTCCTGCGGCAACCATGGTCAGAGTTTCGGCACTCCAGATTTCACAGGTTCCTCTTCTTAAAATACCATTGGGAACCCAATGCCACTCCTTGGCACGAATTCGTTCTCCGTTAATCCATACCTCGGATTTGAAGGCGGTATTGGTAATGGGGCAACCCTGAAAGTTATTCATGGACGAAACCGATTCGTCAGGGGTAACAACCGATGAAATATCGGCACAAATACCCAAACGACTGGTCTGCAGAATGTTTCGTTCATCATTGAAATAGAAGATATTGCTTTTCATTCTATCCAAGTAATTCATGGTACCACTCCTTTGGTGTGAAATGAATCAATTTTTTGTATTATAGCACAGAAAAAAGATATCGACAATACAATTTTAGATATGAAACACAATCAATAAAAAGCTAAAACCGTACACATTTGTACACGGTTTTGGGTTAGACTATTTCTCGATTCATATCATTTTGCATGTTAGCTGATAGGGTGGAAGAGGTAAAGAAGTTATATGAAAAAATCTCTTGGTTTATTTTTCAAAAAGCTATTGACAAATCCTATCTTCTCTGCTATAATGTCAAAGTCGCTTTTAGATGAGCGGGTGTAGTTCAATGGTAGAATCTCAGCCTTCCAAGCTGATTGCGTGGGTTCGATTCCCATCACCCGCTCCATTTTTTTCTTTAAGCGTGCCGCTCGGCAAATATGCGCCTGTAGCTCAGCTGGATAGAGCAACTGCCTTCTAAGCAGTGGGCCAGGGGTTCAAGTCCCTTGAGGCGCGCCATATGGTGGGTATAGCTCAGTTGGTTAGAGCGCCAGATTGTGGCTCTGGAGGTCAAGGGTTCGACTCCCTTTATCCACCCCATTTATATCTTGGGCTGTCGTCAAGCGGTAAGACACAGCACTTTGACTGCTGCATTCGTAGGTTCGAATCCTGCCAGCCCAGCCATCTTTTTTTATATTTTAATAAGACCCATTAGCTCAGTTGGCAGAGCACTTGACTTTTAATCAAGGTGTCCGGAGTTCGAGTCTCCGATGGGTCACCATTCTCCCTTGCTTGTCTTGTGCGGGCGTGGCGGAATGGCAGACGCGCCAGACTTAGGATCTGGTGCCACAGGCGTATGGGTTCAAGTCCCTTCGCCCGCACCATTTTCTCAATGGAGCATGCGGTAGTAGCTCAGTGGTAGAGTGCCACCTTGCCAAGGTGGATGTCGCGAGTTCGAATCT
>JAZRCD010000279.1:0-5455 GCA_045635425.1 Ructibacterium sp.
CGATAATACGGCTGAAATTGCCCGTAAACATGGTGCTGTTTGCTATGAGAGAAACGATCCTGATCACCGTACAAAAGGATATGCATTGCAGTTTCTTGTTGAAAACATACGCAAGGATTATGGCATAGAATCATTTGAAGCATTCTTTATCTTTGATGCTGACAACCTTTTGGATCCTGATTTTATTTTGGAGATGAACAAGACCTTCTCCCACGGATATCGGGTGGTTACCAGTTATCGTAACTCTAAAAACTTCGGCAGTAACTGGATCTCCGCCGGTTCTTCTCTGTGGTTTTTGCGTGAAGCCAAGTTTGTGAACAATGCAAGAATGGAACTTGGTACCAGTTGTGCTATTTCAGGAACCGGTTTCTTGATTCATTCCGATATCATTCATAAAAACGGTGGATGGATTCACCATCTGTTAACAGAGGATATTGAATTCACAGTAGATTGTGTCATCAATGGCGAGGTTATCGGCTACTGTGGTAATGCAATCCTCTACGATGAACAACCCACCCTTTTCCGTCAATTCTGTGCACAACGTCTTCGTTGGGCCAAGGGATTCTATCAGGTTTTTGCAAACTATGGCTGGAGGCTTTTTAAGGGAATTTTCAAAGGAAGTTTTTCTTGCTTCGATATGCTGATGACAGTTATGCCCGCCATATTATTGACGTTGATTAGTGTTGTTTCCACTATGATTGCCATCCCCATTGCGATGTTTAATAACGAACCCGAAGTACAAAGTTTGGTTCTTTCTCTCTTCCAGACCATGTATAACTTCTACGGATTGTTCTTCATCATGGGTACCATCACAACCATTACAGAGTGGAAGCAGATTCACTGTAAGAATCGTTGGAAGGTTATCCTGAATTTGTTTACCTTCCCCATTGTTATGATTGTCTATGTCCCCATTTCGGTAATTGCACTGTTCCGAAAGGTGGAATGGAAACCAATTCAACATTCTGTTACTCGAACTGTTGATGATGTGTTCAATGACAAAATTCCTCAATAACAAAGATAAAAAGACACGGTTTTACCCGTGTCTTTTCTCACATTAAGTTTCGCCTACAAAATAAAGAAAGAGGTTGTTTTTCTTTAAGAAATGTAATATAATGATATGCGGTATCTTTGCAAGAGGTTTTTTGCATCCTTCCTCGATGCATACAGCCATGCAAATCTACTTATCATTACACAGATACTGAACAAAGGAGTGACTGTTTTGGAAGAAAAAAAGACGAAGAATTTCGTACAAGGAGCCTTAATTCTCGGTGTAGCCAATCTGATTGTTAAGGTGATTGGCGCCTTCTTTAAGATTCCTTTGAATCACCTGATCGGTGATGATGGCATGGGATATTTTAACATTGCCTATCAGATTTATACCTTTATGTTCATTGTAGCTACTGCCGGATTCCCCATTGCCATTTCGAAAATGGTTGCAGAGAGTTCTGCCACCGGAAACGAGCAGGATGCCAGAAAAATTTTCAGCACCGCTCTGCGATTTTTGGCTATTATCGGTCTTGCAGGAACAGCATTGTTATACTTCTTCCCGGATCAGTTGGAGGCTTTCGTTTCGGTACCCGGCTCTTCCATGGGTATTTTAGCCGTTTCCCCTGCTATTTTCTTTGTTTCTATTTCCTCTGTTTATCGTGGATATTTTCAGGGACGACAAAACATGTACCCCACCGCCGCTTCAGAGGTAATTGAAGCTGCCGCAAAGTTACTGGTAGGTTATTTCGCTGCCGCTTTCTTTATGAAAATGACAGTAGACACCAATCTCCCTACCCACATCGACATAAATGCAGGCGCGGTTAGTTCCTCACATATTCGTACGGTTTTTGCATCGGCTGCAGCCATCTCCGGTGTGACCATCGGCACTTTCCTTTGTGCCATCCTCTTGACTTTAATCTACTTATTCACCAAAAAGAAAAAGTCAACACTCTCTCAGATTACTCCTGTTCGCTCTACCAAGAGCATTTTAAAAGAGCTGATCATCATCGCCATTCCCATTACCATCGGCGCATCGGTATCTTCCCTGACTTCTTTGATCGATATGGCTACCATTACCCGTCGTTTGGTAACCCGCCCTGAAGTTTTGGATCACTATGCTTTTATGTTCCGAGAAGGAACCAAATTCGCTGAACAGGCTCTGCAAGAGGGTTGGAAGGGTGTTGAGTTATTTACCCATCAGGCATCCACCCTCTACGGCATGTACACCGGCAAGGCGGTTACCATCTTCAACCTGCCTCTTACCCTGGTGGTCGCCCTTAGCATGAGTGTGGTTCCCGCCATCTCTGCATCCTTAACCAAGGAGAGCCCGTTGGAAGCACGAACCATGACAGAAAGTGCCATTCGGATTGCCATTTTGTTTGCCGCACCCTGCGCACTGGGTATTGCTTCTCTTTCCAAAGAAGTTCTCTTCCTACTCTATAGCGATACCAATGCTCAGTCTGTTCTTGCCATCCTTGCAATCGCTATTATTCCTGTAGCAATGGTTTCCGTTACCAATGCTATTCTTCAGGCTTACGGAAAGGTTTATCTGCCGGTTATCAATATGATCATTGGCGGAACGGTAAAGGTTCTGGTAAATCTGTTCTGCATTCCCTATTTAGGCATTGACGGCGCACCGGTAGGCACCTTTGTTTGCTACCTGATTATTGCTGTTTTGAACATTATACAAATCATTAAATATGCTAAAATTCAGTTCCGTTTCAGTTCCTTTATCTTAAAACCCTTGGCAGCCGCACTGATTATGGGTGCCGTAGGATTCGTCCTTGGAACTTTTGTCACCGGCAAAGCATTTCTGCTGAATCCTGATGTTAACATCTGGCTCCGCCGTATCCTGATTGCAGGAGAAATCGGTGTTTGTGGTATTATTTATATCTTTGCCGCTTTCGGGGTTGGCGCCATCCAAAAGGATGATGTTTTAAGACTGCCCAAGGGCGAGAAACTTGCCTCTATTCTTTCCAAACTGAAGTTATTGAAGTAGGGGATTTTATGGATCAGAAGAAACTTACCTTTGCCGACCTGGTTGGCATAATGAAACAATTACGAGCCCCTGACGGATGTCCGTGGGATCGGGAACAGACCCATCAAAGCATCAAAAAACATGTGGTGGAAGAAGCTTATGAACTGGTGGAGGCAATTGACGGAGGGGATCCTTCTAAAATTGCTGACGAGAGTGGAGATTTGCTTCTGCAAGTGGTTTTTCACGCCGCTATCGCAGAGGATGCCGGCACCTATACCGTGGATCATGTTACTGATGCCATATGCCGAAAAATGATGCATCGTCATCCGCACTTATTCGAAGGTGGAGACCCTGCCGATTGGGATGAAATCAAACGTCGTGATCGGAACCAAACCACCGTTGCACGAGAACTGGAAGATGTCTCTTCCTATCTCCCCTCTTTGATGCGGGCAGAAAAGATTTTAAAAAAAGCAGAAAAGCACGGCTTTTCCCAACCTGTATCGGTACAAGAAAACGCCGAACTCAAGCTCGGCGCCCAACTGTTTGCCTTGGTAAAGAAATGTCGAGAGCAGGGTGTTGACCCTGAACTTTCCCTAAATCAATACCTGAAGGAATATATCAAGGCATTCAAAGAATACGAAAATCAAAAAGGAGAATCATGATATGCGTTTGGACAAATATTTGAAGGTTTCTCGTCTGATTAAACGGCGAACCGTTGCCAACGAGGCATGTGACGGTGGCAGAGTCAGCGTCAACGGCAAGGTCGCTCGTGCATCCTACGATGTAAAGGAAGGCGATGTCATTACCATCGATTTTGGTTCTCGACCTGTAACGGTTCGGGTTCTGGAGGTTAAGGATACTGCCTACAAGGACGTGGCCAAGACCATGTATGAAGCAATTCAGGAATAAAAAAATCCCCTTATGGGGATTTTTTTAATTGGTATATTTCGTAACTAAATCTGCTTTTTTGATACTTTTTTCTGTCTCGTAAGCGGTCCGAATCTCGTCAACGATATTTTCATCACCGCCATATAATGCAATCTCTTCCGCAATCTCCGAAAGGATTGTTTCCATTTGCGCATCACAGTCTTTTTCCAGTTCAAGACCTTGATTCATATACTGCGTTGCAATGGTCATCTTGTTTGCTTTACCTTCAGCTTTTACCTTGGCAATATACTCTTGTTTTGCTTGCTCAATCAAACCGTCAATCTGTCCTGTAAATGAGGAGCGTAGCAGATAGACCTTTGCCACCAACTCCTGAAGTCGACCGTTATTTTCACCATCCTGATCTACACTGCCGGATGATGCCTTTGTCGACTTTTCTTGTTTCGTTCCTGATGCGGAGGTTTGTGCATCAGCACCGGAATTTCCCTTGCTGCTTGTCTTATCATCAGCATCTTCCGTCAGGATAGCATCCTCGGATTTTCCCATGATAATCTGCAAAGCATCTTCCTCTGTTATCTCTCCGCGATGATACATTGCTTCCTGATCTTTGGTCAATGGCGTAATATCATCAATGGGGAGTGCACCGAGAATCTCCTCAATATAGGCTTGATTCTCCTCCATCATCAACTGTCTTTCCTCTGCAGTATACTTGGCATACTGCAAAGCCTTTAGATTATCCCTCTGTGTCCACAGAAAAACAGCAATTACAACCGCAAGGACAAGAATAACAATCGGCACAATGACCCATGTTTTCTTTTTTTGCTTTTTCTGTTTCATCCTGTCAACTCCTTCAAAGAACTATACTTCTTGTTCCTTTTTCTGAGAAAAATCCACGTCTTCAACCTTAGCAAAAGAAATCTCGGGATAAATCGTGGGCTTTTTGTAAGTGGGAACCACCTTAGCAACAGCACGTTTTACAACCTCGTTATCCTGTGTCTTAATGGCATTTTCAAGGATATCAAGTTTTTCCTTTAACTCATCCATGCTATGGAAGAACGGTTGTCCGATATAAATCTTATCATGAGCGGTCTTCTCCAAGCCTTCTTCATCCATTAAGAGTTCCTCATAGAGTTTCTCACCGGGACGAAGTCCTGTAAAGACAATCTCAATGTCTCTGCCCGGTTTCAAGCCGGACAACTGAATCAAATTAACAGCCAAATCATAAATTTTAACCGGATTACCCATATCCAAAACAAAGATTTCGCCACCCTTTGCAAAGGTTGCCGCCTGAAGTACCAATTGTGCCGCCTCAGGAATGGTCATAAAGAATCGGGTAATTTCCGGATGGGTTACCGTAATGGGTCCACCACTTTGAATCTGCTTCTTAAAACGAGGAAGCACCGAGCCGTTGGAATCTAACACGTTACCAAATCGAACTGCCACAAACTCCGTCTTACTTACCGTCTGCATGGCCTGAACGATCATCTCACAGATACGCTTGGTAGCACCCATAACATTGGTGGGGTTAACCGCCTTGTCTGTAGATATCATAACGAAGCGCTTAACTCCGTACTTGTCCGCAACCTTTGCAAGGTTATATGTGCC
>JAZRCD010000280.1:0-2605 GCA_045635425.1 Ructibacterium sp.
CTCCGTGAGACTCGCCAAAAATAGAAATTTTAAATCGTTCTCCCCAAATATTCATGAAACCTCAACCTTTCTCTGTAATTTCTTCCTCAAAGCATAAAGGCTTTGCTGACTTATCCTGCAAATTCTCGTATACCTCAAAGAAATCAGGGTATGACTTTTGAACTGCTTTTTCGCCGCCGTCAATCAAAACCTCTCCCTCGCATCGACATGCCGCAATTGCCATAGACATGGCAATACGATGATCGTTCCATGCAGAAACTGTTTCACCTGCCAACACCTGTGTTCCTTGAATTTTCAAATAATCTGTGCCTTCTTCGATATCCAATCCAAGACGGGAAAGTTCTTTCGAAATAGCCGCCAGACGGTCGCTTTCCTTCATCCGCAATCGTCCTGCATTGATAATCCGACTTTCTCCTGATAAAAAGCCACATAAAACTGCCAGCACAGGAACCAAATCAGGAATTTCTCTTGCGTCAATTTCGATACCCTTCATGTCACCGGTAGCAACCGCGCGAATATCTCCGTTCTCTTCTCTGACAATCTTTGCACCTGCACGCTCAATCAGTTCTAAAATTTTCTTATCACCTTGCAAGCTGTTTTCTTTTAGGCCGGAACAAACAAGGTCACAACCAAGCGCTCCTGCAACCAAGAAAAATGCCGCCTGAGAATAATCTCCTTCAACCACATAATCATTGGGGCAATAAGATTGCCCTCCCGGAATCACAAACCGCTGATAGTTTTCGTTTATGATACGAATGCCAAACTCTTTCAGCACCGAAAGTGTCAGGTCAATGTATCCTTTCGACTCCATGTGGGTTGTAATGACAACCTCGCTATCTCCGTCCAAAAGCGGAAGTGCAAACATAAGACCCGTTACAAATTGAGAACTGACATCTCCCGGCAATGAGAATATTCCGGATTCCAATTTACCATCCAGAACCATTTTGTCCCCTTTCAAGGTACAAGAAATACCTTTTTCCCGAAAGATATCTATGTATGGTTTCTGCGGTCGGCTCATCAACCGACCTTTCCCTGAAAAGACAGTTCGTTTCCCGCTAAGAAGTGCAATTGGAATCATGAAACGCAGGGTAGATCCGCTCTCCTCACAGTTGAGTTCAACATTTTTCTCAACACTTTCTTGTTTCCCCGTGAAGAACACTTCACCCTTTTTCCGATCAAAATCAAAACCGATACCCAGTTGCTTAATACAACCTAACGTAGCCTGTATGTCCTTTGACAAAACAATATTGCTTATGGTACAAGGCTTTCCCGACAGAGCCGCCGCAATCAACGCGCGATGGACTACACTTTTGGAAGGGGGAACCTGCACCTTTCCGCGCAGCATTGTAGGTTCAATCCGTATCATGTCCATTTTCTTCTCCTTAGTGAAGTACATCCTCTTTCTTCATCTTTACAATCTCAGGCTGACCAATTTGTTTTAGCAAAATCAAATGAATGTTGCTTCCGCTTCCCTTTTTATCATGTGCAATAGCCTCAGCCATAGCTGCAACACCAACCTCAACATTGGTTGGTAAATGAAATTTTTGAAGCAACTGTTCCATTCTTTCTTTTGTTCCAATCTTGGTTCGTCCCGATTTTTCACCGTACTCACACGCCATCACCATACCGATGGCAACCGCTTCACCATGGGTATAGGTTTTATACTTTCCCTCTTTTTCTATGGCATGCCCAAAGGTATGACCGAAATTCAAAATCATTCGCAGTCCGGTATCCAATTCATCTTCTTCCACAACCTGTCGCTTTTGATTACAACAAGTATACACAATTTCTTCCATGTTTGCAAACAGTTCATCCTGATTGGATATTCCCTCTAAAAGGACAAACAACTCAGAATCTGCAATGGCTCCGTACTTGATTACCTCTGCCATACCATCCGCCACGTTCCGCTCAGGCAAGGTGTTTAAACAAAGGGGGTCAATCAGTACCATTTTAGGTTGATAAAAAGCACCTACCAGATTCTTACCCTGAGGAAGGTCGATTGCAACCTTTCCCCCTACGCTGGAATCCACCTGAGACAAGATGGTTGTGGGAATTTGAACAAACGGGATTCCGCGCAAAAGCGTCGCTGCTGCGTATCCGGTTAAATCACCAACCACACCACCGCCTAAAGCAACAATCAAATCCGATCTTGTTATGCCGAATTCCAGCATTTCATCGTAAAGTCGGAACAACTGTTCCCGGCATTTGCTTTCTTCACCTGCAGGAACTTCACAAACGCGAACAGAGAAACCTGCCTTTTGCAAACTTTTTTTCACAATTTCTCCGTAAATAGGACCCACATTGGAATCTGTAACAATCACAACTTTTTCTCCCTGAGATAACCCACGAAGATAGTCACCTGTTTGTTCAAGCAAACCACTTACTATATGAATATCGTACTCCCTGCCCGGAAGATTGATTCGCAACGTCTTCACGCTATCACTCATTTCTTTCTCTTATACTTCAATTCCCAATCCTGTTCCCACACTCTTGATTTTATTCATCAAATCATCAAACTGTTGGGGGTTTAAGGATTGTGCACCATCACACAAGGCTTTTTCGGGACAATTATGAACCTCTACAATGATACCATCTGCTCCAACCG
>JAZRCD010000281.1:0-2129 GCA_045635425.1 Ructibacterium sp.
CACCCCCGAACAATGCAACCACACCAACACAAAAGTGGAAGGTGTTACAGAAGCAACTTGTGCTACCGTAGGCAACACCGGTTCTACCGTTTGCGCAGATTGCGGTAAGGTTCTTGCAGAAGGAAAAGAAATCGCCAAGACCGAACACACTATGGCAGATTGGGTTCAAATTAGAGTTGCTACCTGCACCGGTGCAGGATTGGAGCGCAGCGACTGCGATGCATGCACCTATTATGAAACAAAGACCATTGAGGCACTTGGACACAAGGATGCCGACAATGATGAAATTTGTGATACGTGCACCGAAGAAATCGTACGCATCCCCGAACAGCCCGAAGATTCTAATGACGAAGAACACGTTTGCAAAGAAGTGACACCCTTCCAAGCATTCATCAACTCCATCATCAACTTCTTCCGCAGACTGATGGGTCAACCTGAACTTTGCCCTTGCGGTGAAGTAATTCTTGTGAAAAAAGAACAGTAAAACCAAAAGGCTTTGAGAGCAATCTCAAAGCCTTTTTTGTATAGACTATTTAAAATAACTGTTGGATGTGCATTTGGATCTTATTGAAAATCAAAATTGACACCGACGATAATGTTCTTATCCAAACTTCTTTGTCTAAAGAAGAAGTTATAAGACTCGGTAACAATCAAATACTCAAAGTTAAATCCTGCATCAAAATAATTAATGACACATTCATAGGTTTCGGCAAGGAACAAACCCTCGTATGTGGAAACCAATTCCTCGGATGCGTATGTCACACTACCGTAAGAAACCGTGCCATATCTGCCAACAAGTTCTCTTGCGTTTGTATCAGACAGACAGTAGTTACCCCAATAAATTTCATCACCGACATGGAAAATATCACGGGTGTGATTGGTAATGCCGTAATTATCCTTCTTGAATACGCTCTTCAGAGCCAAGGTATCAGCATCAAAATAATAAATTGCACTGCCGCTACCGCCCGACTCGCCAATATACAAAATGCGGTCTTCTTGGTTTAAATAAACCTTTGGATAATAGAAAGAATATACGTTGCCGGTTTGAATCTTTTGTTCTGCACCGGTAGCAAGATTCATCTTGAACACTTCGCAATGTTGGTCATGCTCGGAATAATAAATATACTCTCCGTCCAAAGCAAAAGAAGAAACTTCGCGATCAAAATAGAGTGAGGATTCTTTTGTGCACGTGGATTTTGAGAAGATATCAATTTTGTACAAATCGGGCATGGAGATATAGATCTTATCTCCCACAATATTCATCTCTGCGGGAACACCTGCAAGAGGAACATTATAAATGGGCTCCATGGTTTGGGAATTGATAACGACCAATCTGTTGTTCCCCTTGGTGATAACATACAAAAAATCGTTTTCGGTCGTCCAGTTAACAACGTCGCCGTCAAGCGTATAAAGAACTACGGTCGCTTGAATCTTCTCACCGTTTGTATCTTCGGTGGCAATCTTATCTTCCAACATCTCCATGTTTGCAGGAATATCCATAACATCGGTAGAAGTATCTTTCAATACACCGTTATCAATATTTCCGGAAGAGGGCGGATTGTTGTTTTCGGGTTCACTCGTTTCGGGTTCTTGCTTGGAAGTGGTACTCTCTTCGGGAAGAACACGGCCAACGTTTATGGAATTTTCAGGGTCATCTGTAAAGGTGATCCACAAGAATCCGTCAATGATTTCGGTTTTGAGGATGCCGCGACCGTCTTCGCCTTTATCTCCTTTGTCACCCTTTTCACCTGTGAGACCTTGGTCACCCTTGTCGCCTTTTTCGCCTTGAATGCCTTGCTCGCCTTGTTCACCCTTTTCGCCATCAGGAATCATGAATTCGATGTTCGGAAGAGCGGGATCAGTGTATTGAACAATCACCTTGGTGCCGCCATCAACCTTTTCGGCAGTGATGCTTGCAATGCCGTTACCTGTGGCACCGGTTGCACCTGTGTCACCTTTTTCACCCTGAACGCCTTGCTCACCGCGAAGCTGCTCTATGTTGCAGGACGAAAGCAGGCACATGGTGGCTACAAGAATCAACAAAACAATTTGTGTCAAAATCCGCTTTTTCATTTTTTTACCTCCTGAGTTTGATTTTGGGTATACAACAATTATATCACCCTCCCCCC
>JAZRCD010000282.1:0-13404 GCA_045635425.1 Ructibacterium sp.
AAACTTCCCATGGATTTGAATGGGAAAGGAGGAAATGTCTCATGGATAAAATTACATTGGAATGCAGAGGAAAAATCAATCTTGCTATTGACGTAGTGGGAAAACGAGAGAATGGTTATCATGATGTGGAAATGATTCTTCAGGAAATAGGGCTGGCGGATCGCTTGAGTCTTGCGGTCAGAAACGATGGAAAGATTGTGGTTACGTCAGATGCATCGGAAGTTCCTGCAGGCGAAGCAAATCTTGCGTATCGGGCAGCAGAGGCATTTTTCACCAGATTAGGACGAAACGATGGTGTGGATATTCACATCGAAAAGAGAATACCCATTGGAGCAGGCTTAGGCGGAGGAAGCGCTGATGCGGCAGGAGTTTTAAAAGGACTCAACGTCATGTTCGGCAATCCTTTCACCACGGAAAACCTTATGGAGATGGGCGTGAAGTTAGGCGCCGATGTTCCCTTCTGTGTCATGGGCGGGTGTGCTATGGCCACCGGGATTGGCGAGGTTTTGACGCCGCTCCCCATGCCCCCGAAAGGTCTTCGGTGCGTGGTTGCCAAGCCGGAACCCTTTGTTTCGACCAAATGGGTATACGAAAATCTGGACTATACAAAAAAGCCGGATGGGTTGAATGTTTCTGCGGTGGCAGAGGGGATTCGTAACAGTGACCTTTTTCAGATTTGTCGAAATGCGGCGAATATTCTGGAAACGGTTACCATCCCTACCTATCCTGTGGTGGGGTGGCTGAAGGAAGGTTTCCGTGAAGCGGGAGCCATCCTTACCTTGATGAGTGGAAGCGGCTCTGCAGTGTTTGCGCTCTTTGATAGCGAGGAGGCTGCACAGAAAGGTGTAGAACAAGCCAAAATCTACACAGAACAGGTTTATCTTGCCTGAATATAAACGATAACCCGAAATTCTCTCGAGAGAATTTCGGGTATATTTTTGCCAAAAACGGTTTATACTACCTGCGAGGTGATGAATTGTGAAAGAGGCAAAAAATAAAAGTTTTTGGTCGGTGAAGAAAGGGTTATTTATTACATTGGTTGGATTCATTTCTGTGATGATTATTACCTTGAGTATGAATCTGATTATGAAAAAAGAAACGGGACGTATGTTGGAAACCGAGGTGTGGAATGAGACAATCACAGAGGCGGAGAATGATGCCGCAGAGGATTATACCATGGATGCCGAGGCAGTGAACGGAACCATAGCAGACGAAGTTACAAGTGAGAATACAGGCATAGAGGAAACCGCAAACACGGAGGAACCTCGGGAAGAGCAAGAAGAACAGAAAAGCTCGGAGGTAATCCCAAAGGCAATCCTGATGGAAAAGCCGGTTCTTGGAGAAATCAGTAAGGAATATTCCGGTGAGGAGTTGGTTTATTCAAAGACCATGGAGGACTGGCGGGTTCACGAAGGAATTGACTTTAAAGCAAAGAAATCCGAAAATGTAACGGCGGCTGCCGATGGTATAATAGAAGAGTTGAGTATGGACGGCATGTTGGGTGTATGTCTCGTAATCAGTCATCCCGATGGTGTGCAAACCATCTATGGCAATCTGGAAGAAGGAAGTGTCCCGGAAGTGGGGACACAGGTGAAGACCGGGCAGGTAATCGGCAGGGTAGGAAATACGGCTACAGCGGAAATCAATGAGGAATCACATATCCACTTTGAGGTCCGAAAAGATGGTAAGCCGGAAAACCCCCATGATTATTTTGGGGATGCGGTAGAAAAGGTTGAATAAATGAAAAAAAGGCAGAACCGAAAGGTTCTGCCTTTTTTGTTACTGTTTTTTCTTCAGCGCATCAATACTGCCGTCGGGACGAACAATATCTATGTTGTCCAGTTGCTTTTTCAGGTTACCCCGAAAGGCGGCAATGTATTCGGCACGAAGTTTCTGCTGTTCCGCTTTTTCTTCCGGAGAAAGTTCCGTTTCACGGGACTTTCTTGCCAGTTGGTTGATGCGGTCAATCAATGTCTTATCCATAGGAAATTAGTTCTCCAGACGACGGAGATTGGTACGACCCTTGTCGTCGATCTCGATAACCTCAACGGTTACCACGTCGCCCTCTTTCACTACGTCGGTTACTTTTTCAACTCTGCCCTTAGCCAGCTTGGAAATATGAATCAAGCCATCCTTACCGGGGAGAAGTTCAACGAATGCACCGAAGTCCATGATACGAACAACTTTACCCTCGTAGATTTCACCAACTTCAGGTTCCTTTACGATAGCTTCGATCATCTTCTGTGCCTTTTCGCCCATTTCGCTGTCAACAGCGGCAATGAATACCCGACCGTCATCCTCGATGTCGATCTTAGCACCGGTATCTGCGATGATACCCTGGATTACTTTACCACCGCTACCGATAACCTCGCGAATCTTATCAACAGGAATATTCATGTTGATGATCTTAGGAGCGTAGGGAGAAAGTTCCTTTCTGTATTCGGGGATAGCCTTGAGCATAACCTCGTCCAGAATATAGTATCTTGCATTCTTGGTCTGCTCCAAAGCAGTACGGATGATTGCAGGAGTCAAACCATCTACCTTCAGGTCCATCTGGATTGCGGTGATACCCTTTTTGGTACCTGCAACCTTAAAGTCCATGTCGCCGAAGAAGTCCTCAACACCCTGAATATCAACCATGGTCAGGAAGTTGTCGTCATCATCGGGATCGGTAATCAAACCAACAGAGATACCTGCAACAGGTGCCTTAATGGGAACACCTGCATCCATCAATGCCAAAGTAGAACCGCAGACACTACCCTGAGAGGTAGAACCGTTAGAACTCAGTACTTCGGAAACCAGACGGATTGCATAGGGGAATTCTTCCTCAGAGGGGAGAACGGGAACCAAAGACCGTTCTGCCAAAGCACCGTGACCAATCTCACGACGGCCGGGGCCACGAGAAGGACGGGTCTCACCTACAGAGTAAGAGGGGAAGTTATAGTGGTGCAGATATCTGCGATATTCTTCGTTATCAAGACCATCAATGATCTTTGCTTCGCCCAAGGGGCCGAGGGTTGCAACGGTCAGTACCTGAGTCTGACCACGCTTGAAGAGACCGGAACCATGGGTTCTGGGCAGAAGTCCAACTTCAGCGGCAAGAGGACGGAGTTCCAAAATCTGACGACCGTCAACACGCTTCTTGTCGTACATGAGCCAGTTACGAACAACGGTCTTCTGTAACTTATAAAGAGCCTCATCGATCTGTGCCTGGAATTCATCCTTGGGATACTTTTCTTCAAAGTGGGTATATACCTGCTCGTAAACAACGGAAAGACGAGCATCACGAACTGTCTTGTCGTCGGTGTCCATTGCTTCCTGAACCAAGCCTTCTGCAAAGCCACGGATATCAGCGAAGAGTTCTTCGTTTACAACCATGTGCTCGTACTCAAACTTAGGCTTACCGATTTCGTCCTGAATCTGCTGAATGAATGCACAAATCTTCTTGATTTCTTCATGTGCAAACATGATAGCATCAAACATCTGGTCTTCAGGAACTTCGTTAGCACCTGCTTCAATCATAACAACCTTCTTGGCACTGCCTGCAACGGTCAGGTTCATGTCGCTGACAGCTCTCTGAGCCTCGGTGGGGTTGATTACGAACTCGCCGTCAACCAAGCCAACATAAACAGCGGCAATGGGGCCGTTGAAAGGAATGTCGGATACGGAAACTGCAGCGGAAGAACCAATCATAGCACAGAATTCCGGAGCGTTATCCTGCTCAACAGAAAGAACGGTGGAAACGATGGATACATCGTTTCTCAAATCCTTGGGGAAGAGAGGACGCATGGGACGGTCAATAACACGAGAAGTGAGGATAGCGTTCTCGGAAGGACGACCCTCACGACGGGTAAATCCACCGGGGATCTTACCTACCGCATACATTTTTTCCTCATAGTCGATGGAGAGAGGGAAGAAGTCAATTCCGTCTCTGGGCTTGTCCGATGCAGTTGCCGCAGTAACAACTACGGTGTCGCCGTAGCGAACCAAAACCGCACCGTTTGCCAGCTCGGCAACTTTTCCGAATTCCAGAGAAAGTTTTCTGCCGGCAACTTCAGTTTCGTAAATCTTTGTCATAATAAAACCTCCTAAATTTTTTTCGAAGAGGCTCGAATTAGCACTTAAAAATCTATGCTCCCAAGCTTTTGAGAGGATACATTTTTAACTGCTAAACTCAAGCACCTTCGGTTAATAAAATGTCTTGAAAAAAATGACAAAAGGGCAGCCCAAATTCATAGACTGCCCCATCGTTTTTAATGTCTCAAGCCAAGCTTTTCAACAATGGCACGGTAACGAGTAATATCGTTCTTTGCCAGGTAGTTCAAGAAGCTTCTGCGCACACCAACCATCTTCAGAAGACCACGTCTGGAGTGATGGTCTTTCTTGTGTGTCTTAAGATGCTCGTTCAGGTGGTCAATCCGGTAAGAAAGCAATGCAATCTGAACCTCGGGAGAACCGGTGTCGCCTTCGTGCATAGCGTACTTCTGGATGATTTCCTGCTTGATATCCTTATCCATTTGTTTCACCTCCGTTTAATAATAATCCCCATACAGCTTGGAAATGGGCGGAGATAACTTTGCCCCGAAATCTAAGCCATAGGTTATGCCAATGTGATAATCCATATCACACGCCGAACTATCGTATCATATTTTCTTGCAAATGTCAAGTGTTTTTTTCCGAATTTGGTTTCAACGTGAAGTAAAGAGCCATGCAGAAAACGAGATAGGGGAGGATGGCGGACCAAGGCGGCATAAGGGTCTCCATACGAAAGATGGGATGCGAGAAGATAGATGCCACCTGATTCATACACCAAAGCATAAAGCGGAGGGGAAAGTGTGCAATGAACTTTGCAAGGGGAGGGCAAAGATGTACAAGGGGCCAGTTGATAAACCCAAGGACGAAGGTGGCGGAGGAAAAGGGGAGAAGACACAGATTGGACATAAAGCCACCATAGGAGATGCGACGGAAAAAGCGCATCATGAAAAATCCCACGCCAATGGTGCCGCCGGCGGTTAATGCTATTGATGAGCAAACGGGCTCTAAAAGATACTTTTTCCAACGGGGTTTGGGCGCTCTGGCAGAGGCCTTATCAGGATTCTTCTTTTGAAAGGGTTTTCGTAAGTAATAATAGAAAATCGGACAGAAGAAAATGATGCCCAGAACCGAACTGAAGGAAAGGATAAAACTGTAAGATGTGAGAGCATAGGGGTTGATTATGAGCAGAATCAGTGCCGCCAAAGAGAGGGAGGTGAGGGTATCCGGTTCCCGTTGGAGCCACTGGGCAAGAATCAGCATAATCATCATGGTGGTGGCACGACAAACCGAAGGTGTAAGAGCTGAAATCAGGGCAAATAATCCGAGAACAGGAATCAGAATAAGGTTACACAGTATTGGAGGAATCCATAGTTTTCGTAACAGATAGAGAAGAAACGCGGAAAGAAACATAACATGCATACCTGAAACAGCGGTAATGTGAATGAGACCGGAATCGATGAAGTTCTCGTATTGTTCCTGAGAAAAATCCTCCCGAACCCCCAGAAGAATTCCCTTGAGAAGAGCGGATTCTTCTGTGTCCTCTCCAAAAGAACGATCAATGGAAGTCAGGATGCTGTTGCGAATGGATTGAGCAAATCCTTGCAGTCGATCTCCCAAGGTGGGAGAGTAGTGCGCTTTTGTAGGAGTCAATTGGTCAGTGTATGCCATAAACCGCAAGTTCTGGCGGTAGAGATATTGTCGGGTACTGAAATTGCCGTCAAAGGCTCCGTCTTCAGGCGGAGTCAGGGTGCAGTTGAAAGAAATTCCGTCCGTTGGTTGCAGGTTCTTGGAAATTTTTACGGGTGCATAAAGCATGATGCTGCCGGTACAAGGGATAACATCGGAACCCTCTCTTTGATAGGAGAGAACTTTTACGGTAAATCCGTAGGACTTTCCGCTGTTACTTAAGGTTGGCTCCCCTGTAATTATGCCGTCATATTGGCAGGGAGTTCCTGCGGACGCTTGCAGGACATGATCCTTCTTGTTATCAAAGATGTAAACATGACAGACCCCTAAGAAAAAGAATGAGGCAATCAACCAGAACAAAATGATGTCCTTGGTGGAAAACGGAAAGGGAATCTTCTTCAGAGAAAGAAAATGGGTTACAAGGGAGACGAGGATGAGAACCGGGATGCCATATCCCATAAATCGTGAGAAAAACGAAGGAATGGAAAATTTGATGGCAAAAGCGATTCCCAACAAAAACCCCAGGGTAATCCAAAAGAGATATCGACGTCCGGAAGGGGCGGACATAAGGTAGGGATTCATATAAAGACACTTCTTTCTAATACGATTCCATTATTGTAAAAGAGGATTCGACAAAATGCAAGAAAAATCTGAAATATTCTTGAAAATAAATTTCTGCCGTGCTATACTACAACGGATGAAGTCTTTTAACACACAAGACAAGGAGAGATTTTCATGCAGGAAACCGGAAATATTTACACAGGTGTCATTAAGGCGTCCAATATGTTCAAAGGTTGTAGCCGACAGGAGATTTACAGCCGTCAGGGAAGCGGTATGATTGTGAGTATGCAGTTCATTGGTGCCGCAAATACCACAGAAGTCGGAGACCCTATCTGGTGGCAGGGTTTTGAAAGAACTATTGTGGAAGTGGAAACTGACGGAAAGTTATATTTCCGTGGCAGAATCTATGAGTTTTTGGGGATGAATACCGATGTTGCTTCCATAGAGGAATATCCTCGACATGGATTTTATACGCCGCTCTTTGTAAAAGGCGGCAAATACAGCGGTATTACCTTGAATTTTAAAATTCCTTATTATCAGGGAGTTAAAGTAACATTGGTTGAGGATGAACGGGACACCGGCGTTTGGCGAATGGGATGGATTACCGTTCGGGATACGGATAAAATCTGCATTGAATATGGTGGCTACAAGATACCTTATGGGGCATATCTCCACTCTGACAAGGTCATAGAAACTGTGGCAACAGGGCAGGAGGTTACCTTGCTTGACACCAAGGAAAGCGGCATGGTGATGAGTGTTTCCCTTTTTGGAAAATCCGATCGGTTTAACTTTGTGGAAGGATGCGTACGCTCGTATCTCCACGGGAGTAAGGAGCCGAACTTAATATCGTCCGGGTTTGAGGACTACTTTGGTTTTTGTTTCGGCTTCAATCTTGGGGTTCAGCAGTTCCCCATGTTTGGCGCAACCATTCATGAAATGAGTGAAAGCTCCAAGAACCCCTATCGGGTTTCGGCGTATCGGAATCATATTGATGATCCTTTAACCTTTACATCGGGGGGCTTTCGAATGACGGTTCGGAACAGTGACCAAAACACAGGGTTTATGGATTTGGATTCTGCAGAAAACATGGCAGATGACGGAACCGGTCAAGCAACGGCAATCATGGGCGGACAGATAACTTACTATGCATGGAATGAAGAATAAAATAAAACCGGCACACTATGGTGCCGGTTTTTCGTTTATTTGATGGCAATGCCGTAAATCTTACTTCCTCTTGTGCCTACCACAAGGGTATTTTCAAAGATGGCAGGAGATGCTTCTACATTAGAACCAATGTTGACGGTGTCAAGGAAGGTGCCGTCTGCACCGTTTAACAATTTCACATCTCCAACAGAATCGCAGATGAGAACATAGCCTTTGCCATCCTCGGTGTAGACAATGGCAGGAGAACTCCAGGTATAGTTCGGCATTTTATGTTCCCAAATAACTTCGCCGGTTTTTTGATCTAAGGCAACCAGAATTCCTTCAAAGGTAGAGGGGGTTGCGGCAATGTTATAAAGAATCATGTTCTCCATGTCAGAACCCTTCTTGCCAATGGCAGGTGAGGATTGTACACCACCGGAATTTTCGCCCTGTCGCTTGCACTTGTAGGGGACCTTCCAAAGAGTTTCGCCGGTGTTGGCGTCCAGTTTGAAGATGGTGGTACTGCCTGCGCCACCCTCGGCAGTCCAACGGAGAGCAGGAGCTGCGTAAATAGAGGCGCTTCCGTCTTCTTCCCATGCAAAGAGGGGCGAGGAGTTGGAATCATCCCAAATATCCTGTGCCCAAAGGAGTTCCATGGTGTTCAGGTCAATACAGTACATCATACCGGTATTGTCCGTGACGTAAACATAACTGTCAACTGCAACACAACTACTTTCAAAACCATGCCATCTGCCCTGATCGGTCAGTTTGCTGCCGTAACGACATTTGGCGAGATTTTCAGGTTGAATACGGATACTCTTGTTTTTGGGGTCATAGTCGGTATTAAGTTTTATGGTATAAAGAACGCCGTTCTCACCGGGCCAGATCAAGGTGTCGGTTTCTGCATCAATGATAGGAGAGGAATCGAATGCTGCCCAGTTTCGAAGTGCATCGGGATCGTCACCGCCCTGCTCATAGATTACTTCGTTGTTTATCAGGTCGATGGCGTACATCCGTTGATTTTTTCCGCCACTTGCAATGCCGGAGCCGATGTACATAATGGGATATCCTCGGGGATCCAAGGTGCCGGTTCCTTTAAAAGTCATACCAACATTCAACTTATCACGGGTTGACTCTCCGTCGTCAAGGTCATAGAAGTATATATTGCCATCCATGGTGGCATAAATAACCTCTACCAAGTCTTTCTTCGATTTCTTTTCAGGGAAGATATTCATTATCTGCTTGGTGCCCTCTTCCCAACGAACAATCAGAGGTTGTCCTGACCATCCGCATCCTGACCATTCACCCATACGACCGATGGTGTGTTCCCATTTGATATCAAGTGTTTCGTCATCGACAACCACATTGCCGTAACAAGGGTTGTTGCGGTAATTGTTACCACGGAAAGTGGAAACACCTTGGAAGGGGAAATATTCGTCAGCGGAACCGAAGGAAATGGGATCCTTGCGCTGAAAAGATTCAACATATTCGCCATTTTCAAGGATTTCCCAACGGATATCCCAGTTTTGAGGATTGGTTGCATCCGTGTGAGCAGGGGAAAGGGTATGCTCTGCGACGGGTTCGGTTGCAGGAGTCTCCGTTTCCTCAGGGGTAACTTCCGAAGAAACAGGTGTCGCTTCTTGTGTGATGCACCCTGATAAGAGTGCACAGAGCAGAAGGAAAAGGAAAGATAACTTCATAAAGTTTTTCATTACAATACACTTCCTTAAAATAATCTGAGTACATGGTATCATAATTTTGTACAGAAATCAACAAAATTTGACAATCTATCAGGAAATGCAAAAATGTTTGGGAAGAGAGTTGTAATTTTCTGAAAAATATGTTATGATAAATTGATACTGATATGACAGTAAGAGATGGGCATATGCGGAAGGAAATATGGTTATGCAAAAACTGATTTTGGATGTATTTTTCGGGATTCCGTCAAATGAGTTGCTTCCCATGGCGAAACAAACGGGGTTTGACGGTTTTTTTGTAGGACAAGAGGCGGCATCTTTCGAAAATGAGATTGCACCGCTTTATGAGTTTGCACAGAAAGAAAACCTGATGATAGAAACCATGCATTCCACCATTCCCGGATGCTACGATGTATGGGTTGAGGGCAAAGCAGGGGAGGATTATATTCAGATCCTGAAGAAAAACATTGACCATTGTGCCAAGTTTTCCATTCCCATTCTGGTGGTACATGTTCAGGTAAAAGACGGAGTGGAAAATCATATGCACCTCGGTATTCGGCGTCTTTGTGATGTGGTGGCTTATGCAAAGGAAAATGATGTCAGGATTGCATTTGAAAACATCAATGCCCCTGAACTTCTCTTTGGTGTGATGAACCATTTTGCAGATGACCATGTGGGATTTTGTTATGACTGCGGTCATGAGATTTGCCATACCCCTCAAACGGAGTTTTTGCCGATATTGGGGGAACGACTGTTTTGTGTTCATCTGCATGACAATGACGGAGCGGGAGATCTGCACCAACTTCCCTTTGACGGGCAACTGGATTTCGAGCGGATCTGTCGTCAGTTAAGAGGATGCGGATATGAGGGGAATATAACCTTGGAACTTTCCTATACGAGCGATTACCGGGCGATAATGGAGCCTGATATATTCATACAAGAGGCTTTTGAACGGGCCAACAGAATAAAAACCATGCTTTTTGCATAAGGAGAGACTAACATGCAACAGACAAAATTATGTTTGGGAACCTATAGCGGTTGTGATATGTCCGATGAGGAGCAGATTCGTCTCTTTAAGGAGATGGGATTTGACGGATTTTTTGTAGAATGGAACAAAGAAACGGACGTGAAGAAACTGCGAGAGGCGGCAGATTCCTGCGAGATGATTTTTCAGTCCATTCATGCACCTTTTTATAAAATTGCCGATGTATTGTGGCAAGAGGGTGAGGAGGCAGAAACTGCCGTCGAAACCTTGATTGCCTGTGCAAAGGATTGTGCGGAAAATCAGGTGCCCATTATGGTGTGTCATGCTTTTATCGGCTTTGACAGAGATGATTTGAACCCCAATCCCATTGGGGTAGAAAACTACCGCAAGGTGGTGGAAAAAGCCAAAGAACTGGGTGTGAAGATTGCCCTTGAAAACACCGAAGGAGAAGAGTATCTGGCGGCTCTGATGGATGCTTTTAAAGATTATGATAACGTGGGATTCTGTTGGGATACCGGCCACGAAATCTGTTATAACCACAGTCAGGATATGATGGCAAAGTATGGGGACAGATTGTTTGCCACCCACATCAATGATAATTTGGGAATCAGTGATTACAACGGGAAAATTTTCTGGACCGATGATTTGCATTTGTTACCCTTTGACGGGGTTGCAGATTGGCAGAATATTGTACAGCGCCTGAATCGGCATCACTATGACGGTATTCTGACCTTTGAGTTGAATATCAACAGCAAACCCAATCGTCACGAAAACGATGTTTATGCCAAGATGACCATGGAAGAGTATATCTGTGAAGTGTTTAAACGTGCTTGCAAAGTGGCAATGATGAAACTGAGAGATAAGGGGACATTGTAATGGATTATAATTATCATACACACACCGTCTACTGTGCCCATGCCACAGGAACCATGGAGGAATATGTGGTTCGTGCCATGGAAAACGGAATTCGACATCTGGGGTTTGCAGAACATACCCCTTTACGGTATCCTGACGGACACGAAACCTGGTTTCGACTTCCTATGGCGGATATTGAAGGGTATATTCAGGAGGGGCGCAGACTGAGAGAGAAGTATCAAGGCAGAGTGGAAATCCACATGGGCTTTGAGATGGAATACTTCCCTGAATACTTTGATCAAATGCTTGCTGTTGCCAAGGATGCAGGGGTAGAGTACCTGATATTAGGTCAGCATTATCTGGAGCCGGAATATCCCGACGGCGTACATGTTTGGGAAAAAACCTACGAACTTACCAGACTGCAGGATTATGTTCAGAGAGTTATCGCGGCAATGGAAACCGGGGTGTATACCTACATTGCCCATCCGGACATGTGTTATTTTATTGGAGACAACCTGCGATATCGGGAAGAGATGCGGAAGATTTGTATTGCCGCACGAAAGAAGAATATTCCGTTGGAATTGAATCTTTTGGGCATCCGTGAAGAGCGGAACTATCCCAGAGAGGAGTTCTGGAAGGTGGCAGGAGAAGAACAAAGTCCGGTAACTTTTGGGCTGGATTCCCATGCGGCAGAGGATGCCTATGATGAGAAATCTCTTGTGGTTGCCAAGAAAATGGTTCAGAAATATGCATTGAACTATATCGGCAAGCCGGAACTGAAACTGTTATAAGAGGAGCGGGAATATGTTTTCATACACCTATCCGTTGCGATACGGAGATTACAAAACCTTTGATGAAATCAAACCAAGCGCTTTGCTTGACATTATTCAAGATGTATCCATTCAGGATTCTACCCGAGTTGGATACAGTATTCACAAGTTAAAAGAAATCAATCGGGCATGGTTGATGCAAGGTATCAATGTGCGGATGGAAAAGCCTATCCGTCCTCAGTTCCCTTTGCATGTGTCCACCGGTGTAAAATCCTTTCGTGGTTCCACCTCCGAGCGGTGCTGTTTGGTGGAACAGAACGGGGAGTTGGTGGCGCGCACCATTGCCAATTGGTTTTTGTTCGATGTGGAGAAAGGTCGGGTCATCCGCGTCTCTCCCGAAATAGCAGATGCCTACGAGGTGGGTGGTTTTGAGGACGAGTTTTTCTCCTATCAAAAGCCCGAATTGGAAGAAGCGGAGGTGGCTTATACCGTTCGGGTGTCCAACAAAGAAATCGACACCAATGCCCATTTGAACAATCAAAGAGGAGCAGAACTGTTGATGGATGCACTCCCTTATGAGTTTTTCTTCAATGAAATGAAGATTCTGTATAAGAAGGCGGCTTATTTAGGAGACGTGTTGGAGGTTTGTGTGAAGAAAACCGAACAGGGTTATTTTGTTAAACTCCAGACAGAGGAGAAAGAACTCTGTGTGGCAGGCACCTTTGAAAATCGGTAAAAGGAGGCAGGAGATATGATTCTTGCAATTGATATTGGTAATACGAATTTAGTGCTTGGTGGATTTGATGGAGAGGATTTGACCTTTGTGTCTCGGATTGCAACCAATCCGAGTAAGACCGAGGATGAATATGCATCCAAGATTCGAAGCGTTCTGACCCTACATGGAGTGGAGAATACCCAAATCGAGGGGGTAATCATCTCCTCGGTAGTGCCTCAGTTAAACGGAGTGATGCAGAAGGCGACCGAGATGCTCTATGGTATGAAACCGATTATGGTAGCCCCCGGAATTAAAACAGGGATTCAGATTGTCTGTGACAATCCGTCCACCGTGGGTGCAGACTTAATTTGCGGATGTGTGGCGGCACACGTTTGCTACGGCAGCCCCTCTTTGGTAATCGATATGGGAACAGCCACCAAGATTATGGTGGTGGATAAGAACGGTGCCTTTGTGGGTGCCTCTATTGGACCCGGTGTGGGGATCTCTCTTCAGGCGTTGTCAGGAGGAACTGCACAGCTTCCCCACATCAGTCTGGATGCGCCCAAGTCGGTTATTGGCAAGAACACTGCTGATTGTATGCGCTCCGGCGTAATATTCGGCAATGCGGCTATGCTGGACGGAATGATTGATCGGTTCCGCGAAGAATTGGGTGAGGATGTTCCGGTGATTGCCACAGGCGGATTGTCTGCAACCATTGTTCCCTATTGCCGACATGAGATTACATTGGATGCATCTTTGGTTCTGAAAGGTCTTTACATACTCTACCAAAAGAACAAGGGCGAAAACTAAAATACCATTGCAGAATTTGACGTAGGATTGGCACTCTACCTGACTTGAGAGAGCAGAAAAGAACTGCTGATTGGTCAAAGACTGTAATGCTGACATAGATAAAATCAAAGCGTTGTATCACGCATGTGAACGACAGCAAGGAGGAAT
>JAZRCD010000283.1:0-10765 GCA_045635425.1 Ructibacterium sp.
GCCAATATGGACTTTTTACTTGTTTGCACCTATGAGGAAAACGGAGAAAATCCAGAGTTGGTTATTTACAAAAAGAGATAGATAAATTCCAATTTGTCGATCAAGCAGAAAAGGTATACATTTTTGCTTTTTTACCTCAATTCTGCTCCGTTTTGTCGTTCTTTCGCATGAAAAAAGACATCCGTACGGATGTCTTTTTTGTTTTCTCTAATCCAATAAGCTTTCTCCTTTGTCATCTAAAAGAATGTTCAGTTCAATCACCGAAACCTCTTCCTTGATAGCAAAGAGAATGATACTGTCTCTGCGATTATGCGTGTAAAGAGGAGCGTGGCCGTTATACTTCAACAGTTTCTGTGTCTCCTCTACATTCAACCCCAATCCAAATGAAAACTGAATCAACTTATCACGTGAGGGCGTTCTTGTCCCGTTCAAAATCTGATAAGCATACACCCGATCAATTCCTGACACCTGAATCACGTCTCGCTTCACCAGGTTCTTTTCTTCAATGATGGTATTAAGGTATTCCGCTGTATTCACTTTGATAAACTCCTGCTTATGCTCCTTCAGGAAGCCATCAATATCTCTGCTTTTATTGATAATCTTCAAAAGTTCGTCTGTTTTCTTCACCTTGACATTCTCCTTGTGCTACACTATACTCATATTATACTATATTAATTTAACTCAAGCAATAGAGGTTTTCATTATGACCACATCAGAACACAAATTTGTTAAAAGAGACTACAATTCTACCGCAAGAGCATTTCTCGAAGCGCTCTGTGAAAATCCCCACCATAACCTTCCAAACATTGTGGAAGTGTCGGAAGATTTTTACGTTATGGAATATATCGAAGGAAAAACACTCCAATCCATGGTTGAAGTACGTCCTCTTTCTTCCTCTGGGGCAAAAAACTTTGCCTTACAACTGTTGGATGCTGTAGAAGTTCTTCATCGGGCTAATATTGTTCACCGAGACATCAAGCCGGAAAACATTATCATTACCGATGATGGCATCCTGAAACTGATTGATTTTGATATTGCTCGGCAAATCGTTACATCCAAGAATTGTGACACTCAAGTTCTCGGTACCGCCGGTTATGCTGCCCCGGAGCAATTCGGATTTACCCAGACAGACCAACGCTCCGACATTTACGCCATCGGCATCGTTTATAATTTCATGTTAACCGGAAAGTTTCCTTCCGAAGAACTTGCCCAAGGTCAAAAGGGGAAAATCATTACCAAATGCATCCATATCGACAGAGAAAAAAGATACAAGAACATTAACCGCCTCCGAAAAGATGTCCGCTCAGGACGTTTTACCTCCTACGGCTTTTTTGACATTGTCCCCGGTTTTCGTACCGGACGATTATGGAAGATGATTTTCTCCTCGTCCGTGTACCTGACCGCACTCTTTACCTTTTTTGCATTACCCTTTGTGACAGTTCCGGGCGAATCCTTTGAAACCGCATATAGTATATTTCTTTTTCTTGGACTCTGGTTTATCTATCTGTTTTGCTTTTTCGCTGTGGCCACAAACTTTATGGGCGTAATGGATCGAATCAATGCCCCCTTCCGAAAAAGGTGGAAAAACCAAGTTTTTATCCTATCCATTATGTATATTGGAGCAATGGTAGTAAGCGCTATATTTACAGATTCAGATGCATGGGTACTCAACCCAATAAACGTTATCATTTATACATATGGATGTTTAATCTATGATACCATACACAACCTCATTATTGGTATGCTTTGAGCATACCAATTTTATTTTGTACACGCTAAAATAAAAAAGAACAGATTCCAAAGAACCTGTTCTCCCTTTATCGATTGACATCTTGTTTCTCCGTTCGCCCAAGCAGAAAGTCAACACTTACATCGTAAAATTCCGCAAGGCGCATCAATGCTTCCGTAGGCGGCACCCGCTCCCCGGTTTCATACTTTGACAACAAGGACTGCTCAATGCCAACCTGCATCTGCAACCCAATCTGTGTCAATCCTTTTTGTTTCCTTAATAATTTCAAATTATTTTCATATCACTTCACCAATGCCATTATGTCATATTCCATGTTGACAGATATGACAATTTTTCATATAATTAAGAAAATGTTATCTGTATCATTCCCAAAGTATACAGTTCTCTTGCATACTATTTTTTCAAAAGGAGATTTTCTATGAACCAAAACGATTTTCCCACTAATCACACACCTTCTGCTAAAAGAAAGACTACCATTTCAATTGCCGGTTTACTCTTCGTCCTCCTTATTATTTGTATAATAGTGTTCATTTCTTATTCTAATGACCAACCCAATCAAAACAATCTAAACACACAAGAAACAGAAAGCTCCTATCAAAATGATCTCATATTATTTGAGAAGATCCAGGAAAACCTTAATTCCGACAAAGAGTCTGATTGGAGAACAATCCAAAAAGATATCAATGCCATCCAATCCAAGAAAGTTCAATCAAAGGTTAGTACATCCATGATAAACGACATTGAAGAAAAAGTGTATACAAAAATCTTGTATAACACTCTTCTGAAATTAGAAAATGATATTAACTCTGAATTCAGCACCTCCGACACAACTTGTGTTTTCGATTCTTTTTATTACCGCGTCACTGACCCCATTGACATAGATCATCTTATGAGCCTTCCGGAGAGTTCTGCAATTGCTGGCGTTCTGACCGAAGGATTTACATTAAACGGAGACATGTGTATCAGCAAGAGTAATGCTACATACAACACTTCTGCACCTTCTTACTATGCACAGTTGGATACATTTTATGTTCACCCACTTCAGGATGCTGTCAAGAATAATAAATCCGGAGGATTTGTTGTTCAATACAAAAACGCCTCTGGAGATAATATGTATCGCTTTCATTCATGTGATTTTAATATTAAGGCAACCTATGCTTTCGGAAAATTAAAACTTGGTTTTGTTGATAACTCCGGTCAGAACTTTGTTTATTCGTTCACTATGGATGATTTGGATTCTTTAACCGCATGCGATTCACAATAATCCAATTACGAATTGCAAGTATACTTGCAATTATGAAGCAACACCGCGCAAATATATCACAGGAGGTAATTTTATGAAAAAAATATTATCTTTAACACTTGCATTGGTTCTTCTGTTCACCTGGGGAGGCACAACGGTTTTTGCAGCGTACGAGGCTCCGGTTCAGTTTGCCAAAGCATATAATTATGGCGATGAGATTTTTCATGCTGATTGGTACGTTAACAATGGATGGGGCATCGCATATTTCGGCTATGATTCCCGTGTATATAAACTTTCAAACAAGGTGAAAGGACTTCCACAGGAAGATGATATTTTGAAACTGTGTGTATACAACAATAAGTTTTATTTTCTAACGCAAGCAAACTATGATTGGGAACATCCGTGGATTACTTCCCCTGCCAAAATTTACTCCTGTAATTTAGATGGAAGCGGACTTACCCTTTTGGCAGACAATGCAAGTCAATCCAGCAATGTCACCATTGTGGATAATATGCTGTACTACGAAAATCATGATGCTTTTCTCTCTTGGTATAACATTATGGGACTTGAATCTCATATACCATGGGGAAATCCCGGTATCATCCGCATCAATCTTTATGATCTTTCTTGGGAACAGATCTGCAACGACCGGGCGGTAGAGATTCAGTACTGCGACGGAGATTATATTTACTACTTTGCCAATTGTGATAGCTATGGCTATGCCATCCGTACCGATGGAACCGGAAAAATGCAAGTCAATACAAACTGTGACGAATTTTTGCACAGTTACCACTCTGGCAATTACTATTTGAAGGGCAATCAATTTTATTACTTTTACAAAAACAAACTGTTTTGCCGAAATAAAAACGACATCAATAACAAAGCCATTGCCTCTATTCAACAGTATTTTTTTACTGACGATGACGGTTCCATCCTTGCAGTAACCGACAACGCCATTCTTTGCGTTGATGATTATTTTGTCGGAGATCCATATACACATAGCGACACACTTTGGATACAGACAGTCCCAAGATAAATAATATATCTATTTCAGGAGGTAATTTTATGAAAAAACTAATTTCTTTTACACTATCGGTTGTTTTATTGATCAGTTTCTGCTCCACCTCTGCCTTTGCAGCGTACGAGGCTCCGGTTCAGTTCGCCCCTGCCTATAACTACGGAACCGAGCTATTTTCTCGTAGTTATTTTCATATTGGCGGTGGTATCAACTATTTCCGCAGCGATAGAGGGCTGACTAAATTGGATGATCGCATCTATGGACTTCCCTGGGATTCCTCTGTTGATAGCTTTTGCTTTTACAAAGATAAATGCTATTTCCTGGCAGGTTGTACTTCAGATGCAATGGCTATTCCGGGATCTATCTATTCCTGCAACTTAGATGGCAGTGGCCTTAGAAAACTAGCAAACAACGCCTCTTACACCGAAGGTCATATTACCATCGTAGATAACTACTTATACTACGCCGCATTCGACTCCAACAATGGTATGACAGACGTTCAAGGTTACGCCGGTGGCATTTATCGCATTAATCTGAATGATCTTTCTTATAAAAAACTCACTAGTGACAGAGCTACTATTTATTATTGTGATGGCGACTATATTTATTATGGCGCTAACAATCGATGCTATGCAATTCGTACCGATGGTACCGGAAAAGTACAGGTAAATCCCGATTGTGATGAATTTAAAAACCTGTATTGGAATCCCGACTATAACAACTTCTATCTAAAGGGTAACCATTTATATTATACCTATAATAACAACCTTTATGTTCGGAACAAAAATGGTGGAAACGCTCGCTATCTCGGTACAATCCCTCGAACCTACTGGGAAGACTGTGTTATTCTTGCCGTCACCGACGATTATGTTTTATGTGCCGAGAATTACTTCCGCAACGGCAGTTATGTAACCATACATCGTTTCAGCAGATGGCCAAGCAATGGCGTAGGATAAATAATTTCAGGAGGCACTTCTATGAAAAAACTATTAACTTTAACGCTCGCATTGGTTCTTCTGTTCATTTGGGGAGGCCTGCAGAGTTTTGCCGCCTCGGAGGAGCCTATTCAATTTGCCAAGGCATATAATTATGGTTCGAACATTTATTACGCAGATTGGGAAACAAACAGTGGGTGGGGCGTTGCTTACTTCCGCAATGAAGAAGGCACAATCATGCTTTCTGATATGGTAAAGGGACTGCCAGAACGCGGAACACGTGGAACTTTCGATATTTTACGTTTATGTTTTTATAATAACAAATTTTATTTTTTAGCAGCGGATTACGACTGGGAATTTTCACCACGATATGGATGGCCCGGGAACATTTACTCTTGTGATCCAGATGGCGGCGGTCTTACGTTGCTGGCTGAGAACGTAGGCTGTCTCAGTGAGATAATCATAGTTAATCATATGCTCTACTATAGCGGACCCGGTACATCTTCCATGGACAGCTCTGGTCTGGAAGGAGGTTTATATGCCATTGATTTAAACGACCTTTCAGTAAAAAAATTCTGTGATGATCAATCCGTTGTACTTCACTACTGCGACGGCAACTATGCATATTTCTCTCAGCACAATACTGCTACAAAAAATACAGAAAACTACATCATTCGCACTAATGGAACAGGGAAAATGCAATCTGATAAAACACAAGATGATTTAGAACCTGGCGGGATAAGGCGAGGGAACTACGTTTATTATATTTCCGAAGGTCAGCTTTATGTCCGGAATTTAAACAGCAGAAGTAGCACACACCTCAGAAGCCTGAGTTCCAACCTTTTCCTTTTATCTATTACATCTGATTATATCCTATGTTGTGACGGATATGACACGAGCGAATGTAATGAGGCCTATCTCTCCATTTATCGTTTCAGTAGGTGGGCGAGCAATAGTACCATGCAAAGCAATAACAAAAAAAACGTTGCAACCAAGGTTACCAATGCTACCCTGAAGCCCATTGAGAAATACACTAAAGAAGTCGCTGAAAAGGCTGATACCACCCCTACCATGAACGAAGATCTAAGCGACAATGAAAACAAATTAGATTCCTCCATAACAGAGACGAACGAAACCCAGAATCATGCTGATTGTACCCTCGAAATCGCGCCAACTGTAAATTCAACTGAATCCAAAACAGAACAAACGACATGTTCGGATATGGCAGGATCTAAAACAGAAACAACGGAGTCTATAGATACAACAGAAGCCAAAACAGAATCGGAAGGACCTTTGGATGATGCAAAGGACAACACAGGCGATGAAATGAAAAAGGACACCGAATCGGATACCGTGAATCCTGAGATAGAGAAACCCGAAGATGAGGACGCAGTAGATGAAGTCGAATCCAAAACGAAAACGGCTTCCGAGGAAGATACCAAAGATACAACAACTGCATCCACACCCGAGGAAGCGCCTGAAAATTCATTCGAAAACGTCGAACCACCACAGAGCAAAACCACACAAACCGAAGGGATTGTGCCTGAAAAAGAATCAGAAATTTCCTCCCCCAAAGAGGCGAAAACTCTGTAACTGTTATATAGTACATCAAAACTTATCCCCAGTTTTTTCCGTCAAAATTTTTGGGGAAAGCGGGGATAACGACAGTACCCTTCTATTTTCCACAAGAAGTTCTGTGGAAAACCTTGTGGAGTATGTGTGTTGTAACTGTGGAGAGAATTTTCTGTAACATATCATGTGGAGAACTTCTACCACCCAAGAGGGCGCAGACAATCGGTCTGCGCCCTTTTATTTTTGTCGTTCCCTCTAAAATCTCGACATCATTCTCTTCTCCTTGACATTTTCATCATATCTAATTATAATGAAACTATCAACAAAAAAAGGAATGATCTTATGGCTTCCAATTACCCATACCAACCACCACCCCAGCGTCCAACCAACCAATTTCTTCGTGCAATTGTTACTGCAACATTGATTATTATTACGGTTTGTTGCATGGTAATGTTAGTTACCGTCCTGACCGGTCACAATCAAGATAAGTCCTCTCCCCTTGAGAATGACATCTCTGAGATTCGTTCCCGGTACTATGCGACCCAAGAAAACCTTGAAAACTATACAAAATCCAAAGACGAAAATGATTTTGTCTATTACTATAATCAAGATAACCAACCTGTAAGAATTGACGGACCAAAGACACCCGTTATCTCCTACAACAAGCAATATTTTTTTGATGACAAAAACAATTTATATTTTGCTTTTGTCTTTGACGGCAAATTGGAAAATCGTTTTTACTTTAAGGGCAACACCCTCATTCGTTGGATTGATGAGCAGGGTAACACTCACGACGAGGAAAGAACCAACCCCTCCTTTACCCGTTGGGAATCCAACATTTTAAATGAAACATCTATCCTATAACTACTAACGACACAACGAAAGGAATGATCTTATGGCTTCCAACTATCCCTATCAGCCTCCGGAACCCAATCGGTCCGACAACCAATTCATCAAAGCATTTATTGCCGGCGCCTTGGTGATTATCGCAGTATGTTGTCTTGTTTTTCTTGCAGTATATTTGACCAGACAACCGGAACAACCGGCGGCAGATACTCCCGTTGCTTCCGCGCAACCAACAGAGACTCCTGTTGCTCCTCCGCAACCCACCCAAGCCGCTCCCGCATCTACTCCGGCGCCTACTGCGCCTACTGCGCCTTCTACTCCTGCATCTAACGGCTCATGGACGGTAGAGAGCGAAGTTTCTAAAATCCGAACTCAATACAATAATACCCAAGCTAACCTTAAGAATTATTCCAAAATTAAAGGAACCAATGGCGCTACCTATTATTATAATGATTTCGGCCAAGCCGTACGTGTGGATGTGGGAAAATCCGACAGTCTCCCCTATAGTAAGCAGTATTATTTCCAAAACGGAAAACTTTATTTTGCCTTTATCTTTGACGGCAAGCGGGAAAACCGTCTTTACTTCAAAGATGACCAACTAATCCGCCTGAAAGACGAGTATGGCCATACCTATGATATGGACAGAAGCCATCAGGACTATGTATATTGGGAAACAAACGCCCTTTACGAGGCATATGGTTTCTATTCCTGATATTCCTATTCTCCGTGAGTTTTCCCCAATTTTTTCCGTCAAAATTTTGGTGGAAAGTGGGGAAAATGACACAATCCCTTTGTTTTACACAAGAAAATCTGTGGAAAACTCTGTGGAGTATGTGTGTTGTAACTGTGGAGTAACCATCCTGCAACATAACCTATGGAAAACTCTATACTTAACAAAAAAATAAAATAGGAGGTGTAATTTTTACACCTCCTATTTTATTCTGTTAAAATGTGAATATAAACGTATTTTGAAATTCCCTTTGAATTTCGTATTTTTCATCCAAGGGTATTCCCGATCCTACTCCTCGCATGGCTAAATCGACACACACATTAACGAAATCATTTTTAGGTAATTCAAAATGATGTAGTGTCTTTCGCAGTTGTTCTGTGGTGTAGGGATTTACCGAACAAGAAAATGGCTTTTCGGCGGTTAACGAAAACAGTCCCTTCACTTCCAGGTATTTACATGCATAATGGCTTCCCGACTCCTGCGGACGAATATAGTTGACATTATAGTTTTCCTCCGCGGTGCTTTCATAATATCCATATTCACAGGCCACATGCTTGTCCACATAACTTTCAGTAGGGCCAAATCCCACATAGGAAAAACGCTCCCACTCTTTTCCCACAGCAAATTCCAGTCCAAGTCGAGGGAAGCGCTCCACATAGTCTGCCAGCTTGTACCCCACCGTCACCAAAAGTTCCGTACCCTTCACCTGATAGCCTATATCAAAGGTTACCGCCGGAGCAAGACTGTCTGCCGCAAGGGCACCTTTCATCCAATAGCCGTCCTCGGTCTTTTCACAAGAAAAAATATAGGGGTTGCATGCATCCAAACGGCATCGATCATACCATTGGGCTTTTAGCGGCTTATCATTGTCGATATAACGGGTGATGTTAAAGCGCATCGGGTTACAGAGAACCTCTTCGCTATCTCTTTTTAGGGAGACCAGTTCTCCGGTATGTTCATTAACCTCTATGGAAAGCGCCTTGCATCGGGAAAGGAGCGACGGAATGGAAACATCCAAAATCGGGGATGTTGTTTTTCCGCCGTAGACCGCCTTCATTTCCAACGCCGCCGATTTCATTTTTCTGTCGGGCGTTAAAATTCCGTTTACACATTGATTATTGTCGTGGAGGGTTTCCCCGAAGTCGCCACCGTAAAGGAATCCTTTTTCCGTTTTGATACCATGATCTGTCCATTCCCAGACAAATCCACCCATCATCTGTTCGTTCTGATAAATCAAATCCCAGTAGTTCGCCATATCTCCACAACTGTTTCCATACCCCATAGAATACTCGCAAAGAACAAAGGGACGGGTTTCCTTTTCGTTATCCAAAACCTTTTCCCTGATGGTCTCGATGCTTGGATACATCATACTGACCATATCCACATACTCGGTATCATAATACTTTTCTATGGCGTTTTGAAGTCCTTCATAGTGAACGGGACGGGTAGTATCTCTTTTTTTGATATATGCCGCCCCGGGAAAGAACATTTTCCCGAAGGAACATTCATTTCCCAAAGACCAAATGATTACACACGGGCGGTTTTTGTCTCGCTCCACCAATGCGGTGTGTCTGTCAAGAACTCCCAAAGCAAAAAATTCTTCTTCCGCAAATTCTTTCCAAAGCTTTACGTGATATTGCCCTTCCCGACTGCATCCGCCGTGGGTTTCCAAATCCGCCTCATTCATCACGTAAATCCCCCAGACATCACAAAGCTGATAAAATTCGGGACAATTGGGATAATGGGATGTCCGAACCGCATTCACATTCAGTTCCTTCATCAAACGCAAATCCTCTACCATATCCTCTACCGTGACTGTCATTCCCGTCTCGCAATGGAATTCATGACGGTTAACGCCCTTCAGCTTAATCGCCTCACCATTGAGACGAAACACTTTGCCATCGATAGTCACTTGGCGGAATCCAACCGTTTCCGGAATCTTCTCCCCATTTGCACGCAGCTCCAAGGGATAAAGTTCCGGATGTTCTGCATCCCACAACCGAACCTTGGGCACCACAAAGGTCTCTTTCCCGTTGGCAGGAACCTTTCTTGTTTCCTCTTGAAAAACAACCTGAATCTCCACCGAACTTTCGTTGATAAATTGGAGAATCCCATCCTCACCTGAGAGGGTGGTCTCTATTTTATAATCGGTAATATGCTCTTTGGGTCGAGTCAGGAGATACACATTCCGGAAAATACCGGAAAACCGAAACATATCCTGATCCTCCAGATAAGAGGAGATACACCACTTCAAAACATGAACATCAATTCGATTTATACCATTTTGAACCAGATCAGTAATATCAAATTCGGAGGTAGCGTGCGAAATCTGGGAAAAGCCCTTGTATGTACCGTTAATATACAGATAAAACGCACTGCTGACGCCTTCAAAATTCAGGTAATACCGCTCCCTTTCCTTCTTTTCTATCAAAATTTCCCGCCGATAATGCCAGTTGGGATTATCAGGGGAGACATGAGGAAAGAGAACGGGAAACGGATACCGATAATCCACATACTGCATTCTATCGAAACCATGAAGTTGCACGCAAGACGGAACCGCAATGGATTCTTGCAGTTCTTCCTCTACAGCAAACTCCTCCACGTGATTATGTTGCTTGATGTTCCAAATTCCGTCCAATGAGGTGAACCGAGAACTGGAGGTACGATCCAC
>JAZRCD010000284.1:0-1867 GCA_045635425.1 Ructibacterium sp.
TAAAAAAGAGCACAACAAAAGCGAGGGATGCTATCAGCATCCTTCGCATGTTTTCCAATGTAATCCTTTCCAATACGTGGGACTTATTCTTGATATGTCCCTTTTTCGTTTTGTGCATACATTTACACTCCCTGACATAAAAAACGAAAATTCTGTGAACTTTCTATCATTATAGCATTTAGCACTATAATTGGCAAGAAAATTGATGAAACAGTTTTCCTTCCGGAACAATGGTATAATCCATCTCTTTTCCTGTTTTCGGATGCTTAAACTGTAATCTTGCAGAACACAAACTTAAAGGCTCATACCCGATATTCTCCCGCTTCCCGTATTTGCGGTCACCTACAATGGGACACCCCATTGCGGCAAACTGAACCCGGATTTGATGATGTCGTCCGGTATGTAAAATAACATGCACCAGACTCCGGATCTGACCATCCTGTTCCAGCATTTCCAACACTTCATATTCCAAGGACGCCCTTTTTGCCTGAGGCGCGTTCTTATTTACCACTTTGGAAGTATTGGTTTTTCCGTCACGGCACAACCAATGCTCCAGCATCCCTTTCGGTTCCCTTGGACTTCCTTCTAAAACCGCATAATATTCTTTTCCGAAATCCCGTTCTGCCATCTGCTTACTTAATGCTGCAGCCACAGATGGCGTTTTTGCAAAAACTATAACCCCTTCCACCGGTTGATCCAATCGGTTTACCGGGCCGATATACGCTTCTTCGTTCTTTTCTGCCCGATAGGTCTTTAATAAACTGACCATATCTTTTTGCCCCAAAGCCGCTGTCTGCGTAGCGATTCCTGCAGGCTTATGACAAACAATGATTTCCTTATCTTCAAACAATATTCTTTCAGCAATCATGACTTACTTTCCTGTTTTTTTACTGCTTAGTATCTTCATTTGCGGATTGGTATAGCATCTGTGACAGTGCTGCATTTCTTCCTCCGTAATGAATTCTTTTGAATAATACATCTTCTTTACTATGAACATGTATCTCTCCCAATCCTCCGGCGAAACACAAGGGAAGGTTTCTTTTAACAACGCTTCATACTCTGCATCCGTCAAATAACCCGATATCGGGATTTTGTTCATATTACCGAAATACTTCCAACGGATAATATGATAAATTCGCCGATTCATCCGACGAACTGCCTTTCGACCGTCACCTTGTAATACTGTTGTTTCTATCAACTGTTTCTGTTGTTTTTCTCTTCGTACCAAAAACACCACTACGATACCAAGTAACAACACACCCACGGTGCCGCCAAAAGCACCCCAAAGAACCGCCTTATTCCATCCTTTTGTTCCGCCCGGTGCTGTACCGCCTTCTCCTGCAGAACCTCCCTGTCCCGGGGTATTCGGTATATCATCTCCCGGTGTCTGTTCCGGGTCTTTTGGATCATCCTCCGGGTCATCCGAGTCATCCGGTGCATCCGGCGTATCCGGGTTATCCGGCGTATCCGGGTTATCCGGTGTGTCCGGGTTATCCGGTGTGTCCGGGTTGTCCGGATTATCTTCTTCGTTCTCTCCATTATTTTGATTATTGTCCGGAGGTGTTGGCGGATTCTGATTGTGGTCCGGAACATCCGGAATCTCTTCTAATGTAGGAAATTCTCCCATTCCGCTTCCTTCCGAAACAGATGCTGTAACCTCCACCGGAACCCATCCGATATAATCATAATATACTTCAATCCACGCATGGGCGCGATAGTCTTCTACCAATGCCACATATGCTCCGTCGCTTTCCGAATATACAAAATCTCCCGGAAGAACAACATATCCGGAAACGTATCTGGTTGGAATTCCCAATTCACGCAGAATGAGAGTTGCTGCAGTGGCATAATGCATACAGTATCCCTT
>JAZRCD010000285.1:0-5676 GCA_045635425.1 Ructibacterium sp.
GGAAGTTGGAGGGGTTTTCTTTCTGTCCTACGGTCTGGGCAACTCTTGCCGCCATAGGAACTGCGGAAACGCCTGCAGAACCGATGAGGGGGTTTACCTTACCGCCGGTGAGTTTGCACATAATCTTACCTAAGATCAAACCGCCTGCGGTACTGAAGCAGAACGCCACCAGACCTAAGACTACAATACCTAAGGTCTCGCCGGTCAAGAAAGTTTCTGCTTTTGCGGTAGCACCAACGGTGAGTCCTAAGAAAATGGTGATGGTGTTCATCAAGCCATTCTCTGCGGTTTTGGTCAAGCGATCTACCACGCCACATTCCTTGGCAAGATTACCAAGCATCAGCATACCAACCAGAGTTACCGCATCGGGAACAATCAAAGCAACAACGATAGTTACCACGATGGGGAAAATGATTTTTTCGGTTTTGCTGACGGGACGGAGCTGTTCCATTACAATCTGGCGTCCCTTTTTGGTGGTCAAAGCCTTCATGATGGGAGGCTGAATTACCGGAATTAACGCCATGTAGGAATATGCCGCAATGGCGATGGCGGGCAGAAGTGCTGGAGCCAAAGTTTTGGTAACATAAATTGCAGTAGGACCATCAGCACCACCAATGATACCGATGGATGCTGCCTCCTCAACACCAAAGTTGATGCCGGGGACAGCAGCGCCCAGAATCAGAGCGCCTAAGAATGTCAGGAATACACCCAACTGTGCCGCCGCGCCTAAGAGAATGCTTTTGGGGTTGGCAATCAGGGGACCAAAATCGGTCATAACGCCAATACCTAAGAAGATAAGCGGAGGATAAATTCCAAGCTTAACACCTAAGTAGAGCAAGTCCAAAAGACCGCCGTTTGCAAAGATGTGTGCAATGTCAAGATGTCCGTCTATCATATACGAAGGATCCGTGAAGAATTCGGGGTGCATCATGATTGCGCTGGAGTTTGCAAACATGGGAAGATTGGATAAGAGCATACCAAAAGCGATAGGAAGGAGCAAGAGCGGCTCAAACTGTTTTACAATTGCTAAATAGAGCAGAACACAGGCAATGATAATCATCAACGGTGTGCCGATGGCGCCCATAAAACCCTCAAAGCCTGCGCCGGCAGATGCCCACGCCGCTTTGGCGTTTTCGATCATGGCGGCAATGCCGGTGCTGCCCATAAAGTCTAAAATGCTCTGTAACACAATATCATCCTTTCCGTAAGTATTAGGAACTAATCAAAATTAGCCCAAGGATACCAGAACGTCACCGGTGTTCACAGAAGCACCCTGGTTTGCGCTGATAGCAACAACTTTGCCGGCGCAAGGAGCCATGATTTCGTTTTCCATCTTCATAGCCTCTAAAATAACCAGAACGTCGCCTTCAGCTACAGTATCGCCAACGGCTACCTTAACAGAAACGATGTTGCCGGGCATGGGAGCGTTTACGTTGGTTGCGCCTGCAGGAGGAGCCGCTGCGGGAGCAGGAGCTGCCTTAGGAGCAGGTGCGGGAGCCGGTGCAGGTGCTGCAGCAACAGGAGCAGGAGCAGCAACGGGTGCTACGGAAGTAGGAGCGCCGCCTACCTCTTCAACTTCAACTTCATAGGAATTTCCGTTTACATTAATAATAAATTTTCTCATTGTTATTTCCTCCTTAGAATCTTGCATTGATAACATCGCTCAGACCTGCTTTGTTCCAGGCCGGAGAATGATTTTCTACTCTACGATAAGATTTAATTTTTAAATTGTAGGTCGAGGTGTTCATGCTGGCGGCAACGGCTGCCGTCAGAACCGCAATCAGTTCGCTCTCGTCCATAGCGGATGCTACAGCGGCGCTAATAACCGCCATCAGTTCATCGTCAGGTGTTTCAGACGATTTCTTGGTAACTTTGGGAGCGGATGTCTTCTTGATTTGATTTTGTTTCGGTTGTGTGGGGTTATAGAAAAACACCTTCATCAACATCATCACAATCATCAAGATGATGAGTACCGAAAAGACAATCAAAAGACCAACCACGGTAACCTGCAGACCTTGACTTAAAGCTTCAGCTATTGTCATAAGGTTTCTCCTTTCCGAGATGGGTTACAGCGGAATATTTCCGTGCTTTTTGCTGGGTCTGGTTTCACGCTTGCTCATGAGCATCTCCAGTGCGCTGATGATACGAGGGCGGGTGGAATCCGGTTCAATGACATCATCCACATAACCGCGAGATGCAGCCACATAGGGGTTGGCGAACTTCTCGGTGTATTCCTCGATTTTCTCCTGACGAGCGGTAATGGGGTCTGCCGCGTCGGCAATTTCCTTGCGGAAGATAATGTTTGCCGCACCGGAGGGACCCATAACTGCAATTTCAGCAGTAGGCCAAGCAAATACCATATCAGCACCCAAGTGCTTGCTGTTCATGGCAATGTAAGCACCACCGTAAGCCTTTCTGACAATTACATTGATTTTGGGAACGGTTGCTTCAGAGAAAGCATACAGAAGTTTTGCACCGTGACGGATGATTCCGTTATGTTCCTGAGCAACACCGGGCAGGTAGCCGGGTACATCGGTAAAGGTAATGATGGGAATGTTGAAACTGTCACAGAATCGAACAAACCGAGCACCCTTGTCCGAAGAGTTGCAATCCAAAGAACCTGCCATTACCTTAGGCTGGTTTGCAATGATGCCGACAGTGGCACCGTTCATTCTTGCAAAACCGGTTACCAGATTTTGAGCAAAATCCGAGAAGAGTTCCATGAAGTCTCCCTCATCCACGATTTCCCGAATCACAGTGCGGATGTCGTATGCCTTGTTGGCATCGTCGGGGATGATGGTGGAAAGACTCTCGGAGAGTCGGTTCAGGTCATCGTTGCACTCATAAACCGGTGCAACCTCCAGGTTGTTGGAAGGAAGAAGGGAGAGAAGGGATTTTACCTGCTCAAAACATTCTTCTTCGTTGGCACATGCCATAGTAGCCACACCACTCTTGGTAGCATGGGTGGTGGCACCGCCCAATTCATCAAAGGTTACATCCTCGCCGGTAACGGATTTTACCACCGAAGGTCCGGTGATAAACATCTGGCTGGTTTTGTCCACCATAAAGACAAAATCGCAGATAGCGGGGGAATATACCGCACCGCCGGCACAGGGTCCTAAGATCATACAGATTTGAGGAATTACGCCGGATGCCAAGGTGTTGCGATAGAAGATATCACCAAAGCCCTTCAAAGCGTCAATGCCCTCCTGGATTCTGGCACCGCCGGAATCATTGATTCCAACAATGGGCGCACCCATCTTAACTGCCATATCCATGACTTTACAGATTTTTGCAGCATGCATTTCGCCAAGAGATCCGCCAATGACGGTGAAATCCTGTGCATAGGCATAAACCAAACGCCCGTCCACGGTACCGTAACCGGTTACCACGCCTTCGCCGGGAGCGGTTTGTTCTGCCATGCCGAACTCGTTGCATCTGTGGGTCACAAATGCATCCAGTTCTACGAAACTTCCTTCGTCAAAGAGCATGGAGAGACGTTCTCTGGCGGTCTTTTTGCCGCTGTCGTGTTGTTTTTCGATTTTACTCTTGCCGCCGCCCTGTTCAATCACAGCACGCCGAGCCTGCAAATCGTCCAACTTACTCATAGTGTTGCCTCCTTACATATATGTTTGTGTTAATCTTATTTACGCTTGTTTGTTTTTTGCTGACTTTTCCGATACTCAGCAGAAGACTTCTTGCCGGTACCAAGCTTTTTCAGCATGTTTACTTCGGATTCAGTAAGACGTCGCCAATGTCCGAGAGGAACATGTCCCAGAATCAGCCCTGCCTCACGAGTTCGCTTTAATCGTTTTACAATACACCCAACCGCTTCAAACATCCGACGTACCTGTCGATTCTTTCCTTCGTGGATGGTGATTTCAAGTTTTGTACCAAACTGGGTGGCACCAATAACCTCCACCTTGGCGGGACGGGTCTTGACACCGTCTAACATTACGCCGTTTCGCAGTTGAATCAATGTGTTCATGGTAATGTTTCCGGTAACCTCTGCCTCGTAGGTTTTTTCCACCTGATTTTTGGGGTGGGTTACCTTGTAGGTTAAGTCTCCGTCGTTGGTCATCAAAAGAAGACCCTCGGTGTCATAGTCAAGGCGTCCCACCGGATAGATGCGGACGGGAATGTCTGCAACCAAGTCCATGACGGTGTTTCTGCCTTTGTCGTCCGATACGGTGGTTACATATCCAACCGGCTTGTTAAGGAGGATGTAGACCATCTTTTTCTCCATTTCCACAGGTTGTCCGTTGTAGGTAACCTTGTCCCGATCCTCGTCGATCTGAACACCCATTTCGGTCACGGTCTCTCCGTTAACCTGAACCTTACCTTGTTTAATCAGTTCTTCGGCACCGCGACGGGATGCAACCCCGCAAGCGGCCAGAAATTTTTGTAATCGCATCATGTTAGGACCTCCCAATATTAACGAAATAAAATCCAAATTTCCTCCACAGTAATTATACCTCGAAAAGGGAAAAATTGCAAGCATAATTTGCAAGAATTTTGACAACTTTTGTTGGCGTGTCCTGCAACTGAATCAAACAAGGATGACATATGAGAATAATGGGAAAATGGTCAGGGGTTGATGCCGAAAATTCTGCCGAAAAATTGTAGAATATCATGGAAAAAGCCACCATGTCTGGTAAAACTCCGTGGTGCATCACCTACGGTAATGAGGGGTACCGAAATTTCGGTGCCGTCGGTAAGTTTGACAAGGGCGGTTCCGCCTTGGGAACCGGCCACGACAGGAGCGGTGAGAGGGGCAGATACAAAAAGTTCGGTAACGAAGGATTCTTCTTGAGATAAGGGGTAGCAAACATCTTCTGTGACGGTCAGAGGAAGGGAGGTGGTATGGGATTTTTCAACGGGGACAGTGGCAAGGAGAATACCCTTTTGGAGAATAGGCGCAAAGCGAAAGATAAAATAAGCATAGTCGTAGAGAGCACGATGGTCGTTCCAATCATCGGGGGCATTTAAAGTAACACATATCAGGGTCATGCCATTTCGGTGAACAGCAGAGACAAGGCACCTGCCTGCCGCTTTGGTGTAACCTGTTTTGACGCCTATGCAATCATCCATGGTTTTAAGAAGTTTGTTGTGGTTGGTCAAGGCGCGAGGGTGGGAGATTCCCTCTCCGGATATGGAGTAGTTTTGGGTGGAAACAATTTTTGCAAAGTGGGGATTGTTCAGTCCCGCTTTGGTTAAAAGAGCCATGTCATAGGCGGTGGAATAGTGACTTTCGTTTGGAAGGCCGTTGGGATTTTCAAAATGTGTATCTTTAGCACCCACGTCGTTTGCTTTTTGGTTCATGGATTTTACAAACTTCTCCGTTCCGCCAAAGTGTTCCGCAATGGCAACGGCGGCATCGTTGCCGGAAGCAAGCATCAGACCGTAGAGAAGATCTTCCAAGGTCAATACCTCCCCTTGTTCCAAATACATACTGGAACCCTCCACACCTGCGGCAGTGGATGAGATTTTGATTTTGTCCGAGAGTTTCCCTTGTTCTAAAGCGACCATTGCGGTGATAATCTTGGTGGTACTTGCCATGGGGAGTCTGGCCTCTGCATTCTTTTGATAGAGAACCCGTCCGGTACTTGCCTCCATCACAATGGCAGAGTGTGCCGAAATGCCGGGTTCTGCCATAACCGAAAGAGGAAGGAGCGG